>JABABT010000038.1 GCA_014238095.1 Candidatus Aenigmatarchaeota archaeon | reverse complement strand
ATGGTGGTAATCTAAACGCCTCGTTTACAGTAAGTTCTGCCCAGTTGGAGCAATATGCCACATTTAGCATTACAGTTGAAAATGCCGACGGTGACTCGTACACCATTACAGAAAATAATCCAATAACTAGACCAATCTTTGTAGATACGATCCCTCCGAGTATATCTCTTATAGGACATAACCCTGAATACGTAAATGTAGTTGATCCAGTACCAGATGGTGCAATAACAAACGACGGCAGTCCAGGATACGGCAATGACCATTATTTTGTGACTACAAACGACACGCTTGATGCATATGTATTTGGGCAAGTCGTTCTTTACACGTATACTGCACATGCAGACGCTGCAGGGAATCCTGGAGATAGCATAGATAGAACCGTCATCGTAACCACTGTACCTCCGGTCATTGCATTATATCATACAGTATATGATCTTACAGTATCTCCAACATCTAGTATAACTGATAGTACTACTGCTAAGCCGACCGAATATACCGTATTGCGTGGTGCACGATCTGTAGACACTGTAGAAATAGACGGTTCCACATATGCAATGGTTGCAGCAGTTGAGAATAATGGAGTACAAATCATAAACATTACAAATCCTGCATCCCCTGAATCTGTATATGGTATACAAGAGGGTGTAGACGGATTCGTGGACTTGAGTGGTGCTATAGACACTGATACTGTCAAAATTGATGGTTTTACATACATGTTAGTTTTGGCCTGGTATGATCTTGGATTTCAAATTATAAACATAACTGACCCTTCATCACCTGTCGTAGAGGATGCCCTATTTGATACCACTAGTACGCTTTTAAAGAGACCACACGGAATCGATGTTGTAGAAATAGACGGTAACACATATGCACTTGTGGCATCATCGGCAGAATCTGGAATACAAATCGTTGATATAACAGATCCAACATCGATACAAGCTGTATCCTACATAAGAGATCCACCTGCTGGTACGGACTTTGTATCTGATGTATCTGTGGTCCAAATAGGATCTTACACATATGCGTTAGCCTCGTTTCATGCTACAAGCTCTCTTTATATCATAAACATTACAATCCCGGCATCACCAGAAACTGTCTCCATTCTAACAGATACTGATTATCCACATTTAGATCGTATATTTCGTGCAGTACCTATACACATTGGAGGATATACTTATGCAATTACCACATCAAATGGTGCTAATGGAATTGAAATCATAGATATAACAAATCCCTCGTCTCCGACTAGTACTGCATCAATATCTGGTAATAGTAGCATGGAATTTGGATTTGGTATTAACACAATACATCTGGATGGTGAATCATTCCTTCTTGCATCATTACACAAGAGTCATGGTGTTTCGATAATAAACATAACAGATCCAAACTCTCCTCATACGTTGATTAATGTATTTGATGGATCAGAATACAATGTATTAAGAGGTGCAGATGGTATCACCTCTGTTGAAATAAATGATTCTCCATACGTCTTGGTTGCATCCAGAGGTGGGGATGGTGGCGTACAAATTATGCAACTTGATCATCCTGCCACCACGACACCACTACCAAATTTGATTTCTAGTAGTAACGCTAACAGCTCCTCGTACGCTAGAACTGGTGATACAATAACTGTCCAAATAAACGCAAACAGTGACATAAATTCATACCATGTT
>JABABT010000026.1 GCA_014238095.1 Candidatus Aenigmatarchaeota archaeon | reverse complement strand
ATAATTTTTGTGTCTTTTATATTTTCTTTAGAAATATAAAAAAAATCTTTTATAAGTTCATCTTCATTAATTCCAAGATTATCTACAATTGTAAGAATTTTTGGTATGTAATCTTTTATTTTATAATTTATAATATAATTTACCATAAAAATTATTTAATATAGAGATTTAAATAGTATAAATAAATTAACTAAAATTTTCATATAATCTTAAATATTTCTCTATTAATTATAGAAATTAAAGAGCTAATGATAAGAAATAAAAACCAATTATAATTAAAGCTAAACCTAAAAATAATTTGTATAATGGAACTGCTTTTTTAATTTGTTTTTTATTATATTTCATTTAATCACATTATTTTATAAATAATATATTATTTTTAATTAGTAAAAATATTTCTATTTAGAATATTTAGAATTTATTTCTTATTTGATTTCTTGATATCATTACCAATTTTTTTGTATTATTATTGATTCAGATAATGATTTTGTTTCTGAAAAACTTTCATATCCCATTTCTTTAAATATATCATCTAAATATTCTGAATAATTTTCAAAACCTTTTTGTTTTTGAATATTTTTTCTATATTGTCTAAGATGTTTCTTACCATTATTTGTAATTTTATATATTCCATTTTTTGTTTCTAATATATTATTTTTCTCCATAAATTTGATTGAATTTTCATAATTTTTTAATTGTTTTAATTCTGATTCTGTTTCTTTTTCTAAATATTTTACATTTTCAATTTCATTTCTTTCTATGTACATAGAAATTAATTTTTTTGTGCCATTCATTTGTTCTTTAGAAATATAAAATAAATCTTTTACAAATTCAACATCATTCATTCCAATTATATCTACAATTGTAAGAATTTTTGGTATGTAATCTTTTATATTATAATTTAAATATTTCATAAAAATTATTTAATATGAAGACTTAAATAGTGAATAAATTAACTAATCTACATTTTTGATTTAAAATATTTCTATATCATTATAATTTAATCTAATAATCTTACTTCATCTACTTTGTAAATTACATTATTATGTTCGAATTGAATTGCTATTATATCTACTATTCCAGACTGTGTTTTTAATAATTCATATGAAGATGTTCTAACAAAAAATCCATATAATTTAATATAATCATTTTTTTGTATTTTAATATCAGTATATTTATTGAAATAAGAAAAATCTACATTAAAAAAATATCTTGGATTTTCATTTCTAATAAAACCTGAAACTACTCCATTATTTTTAGATGAATTAAAATCAACATATCCTATAACCTCAATAACTTCACCAGAATATTTTTCATTATTTTTAAATAAATCTTCATAATTTACATTAATTGATGTCTCCACATATTTAGTACAACAATAAGAATTATAATCAATTGATTTTATTTCTAATAATTCTAATGTTGGATCTTTAGATATAAAATGGGTTGGGAAATAAGATGATGGACGTGTTTGAGGTTTAGTAGGAAATATTCTATTAGGAGGAAAAGGGAAATTAGTTTTTGGAAGAACAATACCTATAACAGTAACTTTATAATTATTTGATTTTGTTTGATTTAAATTATTTAGATTAGTTAAAACTATTACTCCTTCATTTGGTATTGTTCCATTATTATTTATAGATAAATAAAAATTTCTTTCATAAATTCCTATTTCATCAAATTTAAATCCAGTAAATTCAACTTTTTTACCAATATAATCATTATAATTTTCAGATAAGTCTTCATAATTTACAATAATTGGTTCTTTTGATTCTGAATTAAATACAAGAAATGGTATGTAAATGTTCTTGTAAAATGAATATTTAATTTTAGATTGGAAATTATTTTCATCAAATATAATTTCTGAATTTATTGTTATAATAAATGCAAAAATAATTATTCCAACAATTATTCCTATAATTAATAATATATATTTATTTAAAATATTTAATTTCTTAAAATAATTATTAAATTTAATTTGCATTACCATATAATCAATATAATATTATTACATCCTAAGTTTAAAATATTTCTCTACTTTTTTATCAACAAAATATACATAACAACCTTTCAAACCTCTTGTCATAAGTACACGATAAATATTTCTTACATAATTATCAAAATTAATTTTATTTCTTTTTAACATTGGATCTTTTGTTCCTTCAACATTACCAATTAAACAATCATTTTCTTTAATTAGATTCAACTAATTTACCCATCTCATTAACAATCCAAATCATTCCTTCAGTATCTAAACCACAATATTTTAATAAATTTTCTCTTATTTTTTCCTTCTTTGAAATATAATCTACCATAGTTTTTGAATTAATATGACTATTAAAATATTCTATTGAAGCAATTGCACCATTATTTATTTCCAAATCAGAATACGATTTTCCAGTAATAGCTGGTAATATTTTCTTAATTGAATAAGAACTTTTTT
>JABABT010000025.1 GCA_014238095.1 Candidatus Aenigmatarchaeota archaeon | reverse complement strand
GTGTTTACACAAGTACAGATTCTTCAGCATCAGATATAAAATATAGAGGAATATTGTTCGAAGCTAATGGAGAAGATTCATTTACAACAACAAATGTAGGTGAAACAAACAAAATATTCTTCTACTTAAAAGATACAACTGCTTCATTTACTTTGCATGTAGCAAATTACGATGAAGGAGAAGGAAGATTCATAGAAGTATCTACAGCAATAGGAACTGATACATCTATAGGAACAATCACAAACGATGATGCATCAACAACTTTACATGCATCAGTAGGTACAACAGATGGTGCTGCAACTTTACAAATAGATCTTGGCGGAACAGATAATGAAGATCTAAGTTTCTTTGCAACAGAAGACGTATCTATTAACACACAAGATTCTACCGAAAGAGGATTCAATTGGATTGGATCAGATGATGGAGATACAGAAAGTTCTTCAGATATAAAATATCAAAATAATAATATCGGATCATATGAAGAAAATGTATTGACAGAATCAGGTATTAGAGTATATAACCCAGATTCAAACTCAGGATCAGATAAAATAGAATTTGATTTCCCGAATGAATATGGTTCAAATTACGAAGTATATGTAACAATAGGTACATCTGATACAACAGTATCATCTACATCAACTTCAGGAAACTCTATAAACCAAGTAGTCCCTATAACACAATCAGTCACAAGACTAGATTCTGAAGTAGGTTCTATTGAAAGATCTTCTAACTTAGTTCTAGTAGGCGGTCCTGCTATAAACAGATTAACAGCAGAAGCAATGGGATTGCAATATCCTGCAACTGGTGCTGCATCTGGAATAAGTGAAGGTACAGGAGTAATCAGAATAATTGACAATGCATTTACACAAGGTAAAGTAGCAGTCATAGTAGCTGGTTACGAATCAGCAGAAACAAGATTAGCTACATCTGTATTACAACAAGCAGCAACAAGATTGGCTGGAATATCCGGTCAAAGTGCTACAGTAAGTGGTTCATCTGTTACTAGCGCAGTAATTACACCAAGTCAATAATTGATGTAATTAAATTTTAGAGAAATCTAAAATGATTAAGAGAAGAGGAGAAATCCTCTTCTCTTTATTTTTTATAAATACAAAAAAATTGATTTAATGATAAAAAATAATTTAAAAATAAAAAAATCAACAATAATTGGTATTTCTATAATAGTAATTATTATTGGTACAATTATTATTCTACAAAAAGATTTTAATTATTCTAATATTGAAGAATCAAAAAAAATATATTATATTAATTATTCAAATCATCAATTAGGATTTAGAGAAAATTTAACACTTGCTTACGAAACAGTTGATATTAAACCTAATGAAGAAGCTATACATGAAAAAATTGTTAAGTTATCTAAAATTGTAAGAAATGATTCAATTTCTTTTAGAAGACCATTAGAAGGAGTAACACTAGTTTTCAAAGATGCTGAAGAAAATAATGGATGGTATATATTACAAAATACTGAGATAATAAACAAATTAAGTTTCTTTTATGGAGGATTAAATGGAATTAAATTAAATTTCACTACAAAAGAAATTCAAGATTATGATAATTTAGAAGGAACTTCAAGCACTCCAATAATAGCACTTGTACATCCTAAATTTGCGAATGAAACTTCTATATCATTAGATGAAGATAATAATGTTATTTATATAAATGGTGGAAGTACTTTGCAAGATTTTGATTTAGCAACTACAAGATTTATCATGATATTTTTAGATATTAATAATAATATGAAATCTACTAATTAATAAATATATAAAAAACTAATTATTTTGTAAGTTGATAAAATGGTAGAAGCATATATAATTAATCTTTTACTATTCCAAATTTTCATTATACCTGTAATTTTCCTATCAGCTTTATATTATTTAGTATCATTTTCTACAATTTTTACAAGATTTTCTAATAATTATAAATTTAATAAATTATCCGATAAAGATTTACCAACAATAAGTGTTCAATTACCTGTTTACAATGATCCAGTTATAGTTAGATGTATTAAAAAATGTTTGAATTTCAACTATCCAAAAAATAAATACAAAATAATGGTAGCAGATGATAGTACAGATAAAATAACTAAAGAATTAATTGATAATTATGTTAAAAAATACCCAAATAGAATAAAACTTTTTAGAAGAAATAATAGGAATGGTTTCAAACCAGGAGCATTAAATAATGTATTAAAACATGTTAATCAAGAATTCATAGTTATTTTTGATTCTGATTTTGTTCCACAAAAAAACTTTCTAAGAGAAATAATAAAACCTTTTGAAAGAAAAGAAGTAGCAATAGTTCAATCAAATGTAAAATGGTTGAATTATGGATATAATTTTGTATCTAAATTTGCTTCTACCTTACTTTTAACTTATCATAATTGTTTTATGCCATTAGCTGATAAAATTGGTGTAGCATTTTTAGGAGGAACAGGTGGAGCAATTAGAAGTTCTGTATTAAGAAAAATTGGAGGTTGGAATGAAAAAAGTCTTACAGAAGATTCAGATATTTCAATAAAAATATTATACAAAGGTTACAAATCAGTTTTTCTTAAAAATTTAAAAATAAAAGGAGAAGTACCATTTACCTTATCAAGTTTAGTAAAACAACAAACAAGATGGATTTATGGTAATACTAATGTTATTATAAATAATTGGAAGAAAATATTTTTAGGTAATAATTTTAGTTTATTACAAAAAGGAATGATTACTTTTCCACTTGCAACTTATTTTATTACACCATTTATTATAGCAACGTTTATTACAGGTAATTTGGGTTGGTTCATAGTACCAGCAAGTCCAATATTATTATCTGATGTTTTACAACTTCTAACTAATATTGCATTAACTTCTGGTTTCTTCTTATTTGGAGCAATTGGATTATATAGAGCAAAGAAAATAGCAGATTTCCCTTCAATTTTAATATCATTATTATTTTTAGGATTATATTTAGCAATTACAAATTTCAATGCAGCAACAAATGCTATTTTAGGTAAGAAATTAATTTGGATAAGAACTCCAAAAATGGGAAGCAATTCAATTTTAATTTTGTTGAAGAAATTTTCTTATAAAAAATTATTCAAGTAAATTTATTATTAATGAACCTTTTCCCATTTTTCACCACGATTTCTTTCGAAAAGTTGGTACAATGTTGCAATAAGATAAACTGAAAGAACTATTATTGTGTAAGGAAAGAAGAAAAGAAGACCAAAAATATTGTATACGTTTAGTTTACTAAATTTTAGAACACAATAAAAACCAAATCCAAAACTTAAGAAAAATATAATTATTGTTAGTATATTTAATAATGTTAATGGGTAATTGAAAATAGCTATATTATATATAAAATCAATCATACCATAAGTAGTAAACCATTTTACAAAATACAAAACAACATTATATGAAATTATTTCTCCTTCAGATAAAAACCATTTCCAATAACCATTAAATATTTGATAAAAAACTAGTGGTAAGTATATTATTGCATGAAAAAACCAATACATTTGAGTAGGTATGGAATATAATCCAACTCCTAGATATTTTCTATTAAATAATACATCATTATGCTTTCTGATAACTTGTAATGTTCCTCTTATCCATCTAACTCTTTGATTAATCCACCCAGATATAGTTTCAGGAACTCTAGTATAAGCAATAGCAGTAGGTACCATTCTTATTTCATAACCAGCCTTTTTCAAATACATACAAATATCATAATCTTCAACTGCAGTATCACCCTTTAACCCACCTATTTTTTTTAATGCAGATTTTCTAAAAGCACAAAAACCAGGAACTATACATGAACCTTTAGCATTATCTACAACAAATCTCCAACCAGTTGATATTGCATATTCGAACTGTTGAAACCATGTTAAAATATTTCTAGATATTTTTACTCTAAGAGTTGATGAAACTGCAGCAACATTTTTTTCAATAAATGGTTGAACTATTTCTTCAATAGCATTTTTATCTATTTCAGTATCAGCATCTAAAATAACAAAAATTTCATTTTTACATATTTTAATCGCAGAATTAATAGCAATTGCTTTTCCTAAGTGATTTGTGTTTAATATTTTAATATCTTTATTTTTCTTTGAAAATTTTTTAATAATTTCTCCTGTTTTATCTGTTGAACCATCATTAATTATTATAATTTCTTTTTTCCCAGAATATTTATTTAATAAAATACTTTTGATGGTTTTTGCAATATTTGGTGCTTCATTATAAGCAGGTACAATAATAGAAACAGATGGATTAATTTTTTTATCATATTGAGTTCTACTAAAACCAGCAAATATAAACCATGAAATATAAAGAAATGTAAGAAAAATAAATATACCAGTTAAAATAGTTTCAACTATCATAATTATCCTTAAATATAATTGTAATCTAACCTATTATTGGTGTTTATCTGAGACGGAATATTAATAAAGTATATATTTTAGCAATAACTCTATCCATAATTTTCTATTTAATTGGTATAGGAAGTGGTTATTTAATAACAGAAATAACTTCAAAATCAGTTGAAAATCAAATATTTGATGTTAAGTTGGAAATAAATAAAATAGAACAAGAATTACCTTTATTGAATCTTAGAGGAGAAAATAATTGTAAAATATTTAATTTAATATCATTAGATGTAAATGATAGGTTGAATTTGTTATTAAATTCTATTATTGAATTAGAAAATAAAGGAATAATTGGTAAAGAATATGAATCATTACTTAATGATTATACATCTTTGGTAATTAGAAATTGGGTTATTAATCGTGATATACAAAATGATTGTACATCTAATAAAGTTCTTCTTTTATATTTCTACTCAGTTCCATGTGAAGACTGTATAAAACAAGGAAATGTAATTGATAAAGTTAAAATAAATTATGGTGAAAATTTATCAGTTTTTGTGCTAAATAGTGGATTAGATTCTTCAGCTTTGGAAATTCTTCTAAAAAGTTTCAATATTAATGAAACACCATCTATGGTAATAAATTCTGATGTTTATCAAGGAATAATAAATGAAAAAGATCTTAATGAAATAATTTGTGACAAATTAGATAATTGTTAATTTATCCAATATAATTTGGTTGCTCATTTTTTTTCCTAATTCTAGGAATAGATATTGGTGGTGGTAATTGCATTTCTTCTGATATATGAATTGCACATAATAAACATTTTCTTAAAAGAAAGTTTTTAATTTCAATATCAACATCTATTGGTAATTTTTTATCTTTTTTCCAACTATCCAATATTTTCTTATTTACAGTACCTTTATAGATAACTTCACCGTTAATATTTATGTTACCAATATCAGGACTATATTTTATCATAAATTCAAAATCAACACCTAAAATACTATTCTTTTCAGAATCAACACCAGTTATATTCATTTTCCTTTCTTTTACACTCTTAATTTTAACAGTAGAATTTATATCTATTTTATCAACTTTTTTATCAATTTTCGCAGTATTTTTGTCAGCACTTACTGATTTTACACTATGTCCTAATATAACCATTTCTAACCAAATTTATTTGAAATTTAAGCCTTTTATAAGTTTGTTTGAAAGTAATTTATTTTAAATTTTAAATTAATACATTATTTATAAAAGTTTCAAATGACTTGTTATATGATCAATTTTAAAATCATCTTCTGGACCAATACCTAATGCAGTAATAGTACCAGATTTAATTTGTGTTTTCCCAGCATCTCTAACTAAATAATGAGGAATTTTTTTATTTTTAGAAATATTTGATAATTCTATCAATTCCTTTTCATTATCAATCTTTAAAACAATTTTTTTAAATCCTTCATTTTCCCATTTTTTAATTACATCTTCAGAAGTTCTTCTAGCTGAACCTAGAGATGCATGTGCAACTTGAGCTGCAATTTTACCTTTACCCATTTCTAAATCTTTACGAACTATAATAACTTGCTTCATTTTATCACTAATAATTATATGATAAATTAATTGGATTAAGTCTTCTAACATTTCCTCTATATTTATATTTCAACCAAAGTCCAACCAATAAACCAATTCCAAGGCCAGATAAATGAGCACTATGTGCTATACCACTTCCTCCACCAACAAATCCTATTATATCAAAGAAAGCATAAAATATAATTCCAACAAACATTGGGATAGGTACAGGTGACAACATCATATATATTCGTTCTTTTGGAGCTATGGCAGCTACAGCACCCATAACACCATAAACTGCTCCACTTGCTCCTAAAGCAGAAATAGGATTACCTGTTGCTAGATATCCTAAATTACCTACAATACCTGCTATGAAATAAACAGCTAAAAAACTTCCAGATTTTAATCTAGATTCTAAAAATATTCCAAAAATAAATAAAGCAAACATATTGAAAAATAAATGTCCAAATCCTCCATGTAAAAATGTTGAGGTAACAAATCTATATATTTCACTTGTGGCTAATTCTGGGTTAAAAATAAAAGCATTATTAAATCCATCACCTAATAAAAGTTGAAGAATAAAAACAAACACATTAATTCCAATTAAAATAAAAGTTAATGGTAAATTACCAGTATATCTTTTAACATTAAATGAAGTAATCATAAAATAAATTAGACTTCTTATTTAAATTCATTATTGAAATTAAGAAAAACAAATAAAACGATATTTTAAAGAAGTTAAAATTATTAATTTTAATTAAAGTCCCGTCGTCTAGTGGACCAGGACGCCAGGCTTTGGATTGTTTATGATCTAAAGCGCGGATCTCAAGATGACGAGAAGATACCTGGAAACTGCGGTTCGAATCCGCGCGGGACTATTAATAAGAAATCGACTTACAAAAATCTAAATACACACAAAATAAATATTTTAATAAATGAAAATTAATTATTCAAAATATACAAACAAGATAAAATTTTGGAAAAGTGTTATTGAGAATGTAAAAAATTTTAGTGGAACAAGTCCACCTAGTGTTTTTGTTGGAAGTTCATTTTATCCAAAAGTTTTTGTTGGAGTTTTATCACCAACAGAAAAAAAAGATTCTACATCTATTTTAGATTCACCAGAAAATTGGTACAAAAACCGTTCTAGTATTTCAGATATTCTTAATTATAGAAGTCAAATGATACTTTCAAGATTTAAGACAGAATCAGTTATTAATAATCCTGGTAATATGGAGCAAGTTGTTCAAGAAATTGCAAGTGCAAAAAAAAGTACAGATATAGAAGTTAATTTAAAAAACAATCCAAAATTTAGTTTTAACATTGAAAAAAATATTATTAATAGTCCAATTGGAAGTCCAGCACAAGTTTTAAACATAAAAATTACATCAAATCCTACTATAGAGAAAAAAGTTAATTATGTTATTGATGATTTTGACTTAAAAGCAAATGATGCTATAATGAATCTTTATAATAAAGGAATTGAAATTAGTAGATTACAAAAAATATTTTCTTCTGGTCTATTAGGAAATAAAAATCAAAGAAAATTTGTACCTACAAGATGGGGTATTACAGCAGTTGATGATATAATTGGAAAATCATTAATGAAAAATATTCATTATTATCCAGTAATTGATAAACCAACTCTTTTTCATAATGAATATCTTGGAAACCATTATGAAATTTTATTTATTCCAAATAAATATAGATTTGAATTAATTGAAAGTTGGAATGAAGGAATTGATAATTCTAATTTTTCTTTATCTAGTGATTATGAAGATAATTATGGTAGAAAGAATTATGCTAATCAAACTCATGGTGCTTTTTATGCGGGAAGATTAGCAATAATGGAATATTTTATGAAAACAAAAAAACAAGCTTCTGTTTTAATAATTAGAGAAATATTACCAACTTATGATGTTCCACTTGGAATATGGCAAATGAGAGAAACTGTTCGTGGAGCATTTGAAAATAAACCAGAAACATTTGCAACGGTTACACAAGCATTACTTAGATTATCAAGTAGACTTAATTTAGGTTCAAAATGGATGGGAAAAAGTGAATTATTGAAAAATTTAACTGAACAAAGAACAATAAAAAATTTCATTTCTTTTTAATTAGAATAAATTCCTTTTTCATAATTTTTAGATGAATTAGAAAATATATTTTTCATTTTATCTTTAGTTTTATTATAAATATTATCTTTATCACCTCTAAATTTCATTGTTCTATTATTTATTTTATAATGTAAATATTTACTAGAACCAATAGCAGTTCTTATTCCACCACCAAGTAAAATTGATACACCAATACCATCATACATTCCAGCATTATCTGAAGTTATAGCAATTTGATTCAATCCATCTTCAACTTTAGAAATATATGAATTTTCATCTCCAATTCCATAATCAATATTTTCTTTTGAATTTTCTATTCCTTTATCTGCATAAGCTTTTTGTATTAAAAATGATTTAGGTTCATTTTTATCAAAAGATTTTGTAATTATTTCTAAACTTTCTTCACAATTTTTAATATTTTGATTATCTGATTCTTTCAAAAAATCAATATTTTGTATATTCATTTTTGAAATTTCTGTATTAGTATTTGTATTTTTATCAATTAAATCTAAATTTATATTATTATCTTGATTATAGTTTTCTTCAATATTTTTAATAACATTTTCACCTTCTTTAATTTTATCAATTTCTTCTTTTGAAAAATTATCTATATATGCTTTATCTACTTTTTCATTAATTAAAGAATTAAAGAAATTATCATTTTCATACATATTTTTTATTTCTGGATTTAATAAAAATTCTATAGATTTATCTGAATAATGAACACCTAAATCTTTATGTTCCATATTATGTTCATTAAATAAAGGGTCTAAATAAGTTTTTAATTCTTCAAATTTTTCTAAATTTGGATTACTATTAAATTCTCTAACTTCATAATGATATTTATTTATAATTTCAAATTTATTTTCCATTTGTATCATATTTTGAATTTCTACCTCTTGATTTCTTTTTAATATATTTAAATTATTTATTAAATTTTCATCTACATTTACATTTTCTATCAAAATATCTTCTTGATTTATAGAATTTTCATTATTGAAAAAATCTTTCTTCATAAATAAATCATCATCTTTTAATTTTTCAATTCTTTCTTCAGGTAATACATCAAAAACTCCTTTACTATATCCTTTATTATAACCATTTACATAGTCTGTTATTTCATTTAATCCTAAATTGTCCAATTCATTTTGATTATTTAAAATAAAATTCTTACTACTATAACCAAAATTAAGACCTATTTCTCCAGGATCATAATTATTCAATATATTTGTATTATTTATAAATGGATAAAAATCGTTAATAGTAAGGTTGTTTTTTGAATTAACATCTGCTACAATATCAAATATTGATGCTAAATTTATATTATTATTATATACAGAAGTAAAATTATCATTATCTATATAATTATTATAAATAAATTCACCTGAATTTGTTCCTTGTATTTCTTCATTAGTTTGAAAAAAATCTTTTATTTTTGTTGTTGATCTTTCAAATGGATTTAATATTTCATTATATATTTCATAATTAGTGATATTGTTATTTGTATAAGTTTTTAATTTCTCATCTAAATCTTCAAATAATTCTAAATAATTATTTTCAGATTTATGATTTGAATTAATATCTTGATATAAATCAAATGTATAATCTCTTAAATTATCCTTCATATTAATTTTTTCAATTTGTTCTTGTATAATCATATTATTGTTTAAAGAAATTTCATGTAATTTTTCATTTTTTTCTAAAAATTCTTCAATATTATTTGTAATTTCATTTTCATTATTAATTGAATCTTGTAATATTTCCAAATTTATTTCACTATTTATATAATTATTATAAAAATAATTACCAGAATTTGGTAATGAATTTTTAATTATATCTTCATTTTCTATAAAAAAATTTAATGTTTCTTTATCAAATAACATTTTTTCTGTATTAAATTCTATAATTTCATTTTCTATATTTCCTATATTATTTTTATTTGTAAGAATTTCATATTTTAATTCAGTTATTTCAAGATTATTTTTATCAATATTATTTGTTATTTCTTTTATTTCATCTTCTTTTATTTTCATTTCTTCTTCAATTTCTATTATTCTATTTTTATTATTTTGTATAGTTTCAAATTCTATTTTAATATCTTCATTTTTTAATTCTATATTTTCTTTAAATATTCCTTTACCATAATCTATTCCAATATTATCCATTATAATTCTTAATTCATAATCATTTAAAAAATTATATATATATTTTAAATCATTAACGTAAAAACAACATTCACTACCAATTTTACCTTCATTAATATCATTAAATGTAAATTCGTAAGAATGTCCATATTTTTCAAAAAATTTTTCAGAAACATAATAACCTTCGTCTTTTTTTATAGATGTAGTAATATCTTCATAATCATAATCTTTTTCTCCAACATCAATAAATCTATTTTTTACTTTACTAATAAGTGTATTTCCATGTTCAAATTTACTAAAAAATACATTAATACCATGTAAATATCCTATTTCTGATTGAAATTTATAAAATTCTTCTTCATTAAGTCCTAAATTTAATTCATTTCTATTTACATTATGTTTCTCATCCAAATCTATATATGCTTGTTCTATTTTTTCAGAATTATAATTATATACATTTGAATAATGATCTTCTAAATAAAAATATTCTGAATCTTCAATATTAAAAATTTCTTTTTTAGAAACTAAAATTTTATTTTCTTCTATTAATTTTTGTTTTTCATTGTATAAATTATATAAATTTTCTTCCAATTCTTTTTGAATTTTTATATCTTTTGTATTTATTTCATCTAAATTTTTTAATTCTAATTCTTTTTGTAAATTATTTTCATAATTTTTGTCTATATTAATATTATAATTATTTAATTTTGTTTCTGGTAATTCTCCATTTTCTACAATATAATTTAATATGTTATCTAATTCAGAAGAATATTTTATATTAAAATTTTCTTCTAAATTATAATCGTTATTAATTTCACTACCTAAAATTGTAAGTTTTATTTCATAATCTTTTACATCATTAATTATTTTTTGATTTTCATTTTCTAAAATCAATTCTTCTATTTCTTGTTCTATTGTTTTTTCAAATTGTTTTTGATCTATATTTTTATAAACAAAATTATCAAGTAAATTTTCACCATTTGTATAATTTTTTATAATTTCTTCATTATTTTTTAATAATTTTAATACATTATTTATTTCAGAAGATTTTGGAATAAAAAAAGTTTCCAAACCAACATCAGCAGAAATAACTTCATCTACAGTTTCCATTAATATTGGTAATTTATTTTCAAAATTTTTATCTAGATTAGAATCATTACCCATATCTCTTATTAAATCTTGAAATTTATTTTTAATATTTATTTCCATTTCTATTTGTTCAAATGATTTATTTTCTGTTGAATTTATTCTATTATCAATATTGTTAGGTTCAAATAAAATTTTATTATTTCTAGTGAAAAAATTAGAAAAATCATAATCAATTGATAACCATTTGAAATCATTATCTTCAACATAATTTAATAAATTATCATTAGGTTTTGTAGAAATCAAACCATCTAAATTATCAGTTAATATTTCATTTTCAGAAATAAAAGATTTTTTTTCTATTTTTATTTTTTCAATTTCATTTAAAATTTCATATTTTCCTTCATTTTTAATATTTAATTTATTGTCTAATAATCTTATTTGTTCTGAAATATTATTTTTTCCTATTATGCCCTCATTTGGAATATCATTAACAAATTTAGTAGAACTTAATTTTTCTTCTAAAATTTCTTTATCTAATTCAATTTTATCTATTTCATTTTCAACATTTTTTAAATTATCAAGTTCAATATTTTTTCTATTTTCTAAATTCTCAAATTCATTTTCAATATTTTCCAAATTTGTATCATATGAGAGTAATAAATTATCTCTATATTTGTTAAATTCTGTTTCATGTAAATTCCAATTAATATCTAAATCATTATCTTTGTTCATTATATTAATTAATTCATTAATTTTGCTAGAATTACCAAATCTATATATAATATTATCCATTTCTTCTGATATTCCAAGTTGTGAAGTTAAGGCATTATTAGTCATATCTATCAAAAAATAAATTAATCCCAACATATTTAAGGGGTATTTTAAATTGTTATAATATTATATTATGATTTTTTATTATTCAAAAAATTAGAATATTTCTTAATATGTTTTCTAATAATGTATATTATAATTCCAATAAAAACAATTATTGCTATAAAATTAAATATTGAACCTAAGTCTAAATTCTTCCAAATATCACCTAAATAGTACCCTAAACTACCCAATAAACTTGACCAAATCAAAGATCCTAAAAATGTCCAAAATAAGAATTTTTTAAACTCCATTTTAGCCAATCCAGCAGGAATAGAGACAATTTCTCTTAATCCAGGACACATTCTACAGATGAAAACTGCATGATTTCCATATTTACTAAACCATTTTTCCATATCTTTTAATTGATTCTTCCTAATCCCAACCAATTTTCCGAATTTTAATACCATTAACACACCACCATACCTACTAACCCAATAAATAACTACTGAACCAAAGGTGGAACCTAATCCACCCGCTATAATCACGTAAATAAGCCCAATAACACCTAAATTAGCCTCATATACAAGAAAACCAGCTAATGGCATCACTATTTCGCTTGGTATAGGGGGTATTATGGTTTCAATAAACATTGCTAAGAAAACACCAAATACACCATAATTAGTAATTAATTCTACTCCTATAGAAATAATTTCAGAAAATACCATAATAACTATAGGTAACAATTAATTAAATATTTCTTGTAGTAATTTTAATCTAATATATGAAAACATTGAATTTTTTAGAATCAAAAAGAATTATTGAGAAGTTTGGAATAAAGTTCGCTCCTTCACATATAGTAAAAAATATTCAGGATGCAAAAAAAGCAGCAAATACTATTGGTTATCCAATTGTCTTGAAAGTCATTTCTGATGATATTTCTCATAAAACAGATGTAGGTGGTGTTATTACTGGGATAAGAAATGAGAAAAGTTTAATAGAAAATTTTGATAAAATAATGAAAAATTGCAGTATGAAAACCACAAAAATTAAAGGTATTCTTGTTCAAAAAATGGTGGAAGGTATAGAGATTTTAATTGGTGGTAAGAAAGATCCAAAATTTGGACAGATTGTTGTTTTTGGATTAGGTGGAATATATGTTGAAATTATGAAAGATGTTTCTTTAAGAGTAGCACCAATAAATAAAAATCAAGCTTTAGATATGATGTCTGAAATAAAAGGATTCAAAATATTAAAGGGTTTCCGTGGAAAAACTTACGATATAAATAAAGTTGCTAATATAATTTCTAAAGTTTCAAATATGTTACATAAAAATGGAAATATTTTTGAACTTGATTTGAATCCTTTAATTGTAATGGAAAAAGATGTTTTAGCTGTTGACGTGAGGATAGTTTTAGATGGTTGAATTTGAATTAATATTAATTATTATTTTATCAGGAATTTCCATATTTATGTTTCTTAAATTTTATACTTTGAAAATTAATATAGAGAATCATATAAAAGAAAATGAAAAAGAAATCAGAAAAGATGCAATAAATAGAAGTGGTAGAGTATTATCTGGTAAAATTTTAGAAAAATTAATTCCATTTTTAAGTAGATTTAATCACGATCCACAAGATGTTAGATGGATTGGTGACCCAATTGATTTAATTGTTTTTGATGGTTATTCAAAAAATCAAAAGAAAGATATTAATGGTATAACTTTTATTGAAGTAAAATCTGGAGAAAGTAAATTAAAATCTGGCCAAATAAAAATAAGAGATGTTATAGAAAAAGGAAAAGTAAAATTTGAGGAATTTAGAATTTAATTTAAATACTAAAATATAATAAAATATATGAAAGCTAAAATATCAGGAACATTTGAAGGTAATTGTGATTTTTGTAAAAAAGAATCTAAAGTTTTTACTATTGGAGACGAAGATACAAAGAAAATTGTAACTATTTGTAAAAAATGCTCAATAGAAAAAGGAAATACATCAATAACAGAAATTGTTGATAAATTTGGAAAAAAAAGTGAAAAAGAATTTGGTAATGGAATAAAAGTTCAAAAAAAACCAGTAGCAAACTAACTTTTCTTATACATATAAATATTTTGGTAAAAAATAAGTTATTTTATTTTTGCGAACATTCCAAAAAGGTTTTTATTTATGAATTTTAATATAATTTTATGAAAAAATCCAATAAATCAAAGAAAAAAGAAAATGATTCAGAAATATTAACATTAGATGATTTTATAGAAGCACAACTTGTAGAATATATTGAACTTCATAAAATACATGAAAAAGAAATTAGTTATATTGGATAAATTTTAAAGTAAAATAATAAAATTATTTATTTTCTAAATTTTCTATATCAAAATCTTTCATTAATTCTTCTCTTTTTTGAGACATATTAATTTTACTTCTGTTTAATAATTTATTTCTAAATTTTCTCATAATTATTTTTATTTTATGTTGTTTTGGAACATTATATTTAATTCCAATTAAGTTTGAAGCAAGTTCTCTAAAATTAATACTAGCTATAGATTTAGGTTTGAAATTAATTATTGGTAATTTAGCAGAAAGTCCATGTACAACATTCCAATCAAATGAAATTTCCCCAATAACAGGAAATTTAGTAAATTCTTCTATATTTTTTGAAAGTATTTCATGTCTATTATTTGTAACCATATTAATTACCATATTAATACTTTTACTACCATGCATTTTTCTTAATATTTTTGAACTTCTAATAACATCATTCATCATAGGTACAAAAGGTGTTGTTACAAAAATTATTTCATCAGACGCATCTAAAACAGCTATAGCCTCTTTACCTAATCCAGGTGCAGCATCTAAAATAATAAAATCATATTTTTCTTTATTAATTTTTCCAATATATTTTTTAATGTTAAGAATATTAACACCTTCTAAATCTTTCATATTCAAAGATGCTGGTATGTATTTTATACCATCTTTCAAATGTGTTACTAAATTTATATCAATTTTTCCAAGCATTGCATCATTTAATGTATTTTTATAATTAGATACACCAAGATAATAAGCCAAATGTGGAGTAGATAAATTACAGTCTATTAATAAAATTTTTTTCCCAAAATCACGTAAAGCTAAAGCCAAGTTTGTAGATACAGTTGTTTTACCAACCCCTCCTTTACCAGATGCAATTCCTATTACTCTTACCATATTATCACTTCAATAATTATATATTTAAATTTTATTTTTAATTAAATTATTTAATTTAATATTTTTTTAATTCTAATATATAAAAAATATAATTTAATTTATAATTGATATTTATATTCTATAATAGGGAAAAGTTTTTATAAACTATTGAGAATATTCAGTTAGATAGAAATGGAATCAACCAACAAAAATGTTCATAATTTAGTCGTATGGAACGACAGTATTAATTCCATTTGCCCTATCGTATCTACATTTAATTTTTTGAAGGTAGCTTAATTGGGGATGATTCTTCAATAAGATGACCCAATATGAGTTTTATTAATATAATAATTTGTTTTTTATTGAGAAATGATACAAAATCTAAATTTCAATAATCATCCAACAATATTTATTTAGTTTATGTATCACTCAAATATTAAAAATAATATGAGAAAAAAATATTAAAATTTATCTAATAAAGAAAAATTAAATTATAAGTAAAAATTATCATAATTTTTATTCAATATAATTTTATGTTTTTATATTATAAAAAAAATTACTCAATTATTTATCCAATATATCCAGGTATTGGTTCTTCTGTTGTTGTGTGAATCTTACTATGTCTTTCAATAAAATCATCATAGAATTTTTTCACACTTTTTGATATACTTGGTTTAACTTTTTTTAATGCATCTATGAAATGTTTATTTGTTATTATATTATCAAAATCTTTTTCAGAAGTACTTGTTTTTTTGAAATTTTCTCTTAATGCATTCATTGCAGCTTCTCTACAAAGTGATTCTATATCAGCTCCAGAATAATTACTTAATTCTTTTGCAATATCTTTTAATTTCACACCTTTTAATGGCATATTTTTTGTATGTACTTTCAATATTTCTAATCTTGCATCATAATCTGGAGCTGGTACCATTATATGTCTATCAAATCTTCCAGGTCTTAATATACCAGGATCAATAATATCTGGTCTATTTGTAGCTGCAATTATAGTTACACCTTTCAAATCTTCAAGACCAGATAATTCTGTTAATAATTGAGATACTATTCCTTCTGAAACATTTTCTTGCCCAACAGAACCTCTTCTAGGAGTAAGTGCATCAATTTCATCAAAAAATATAACTGTAGGTGCAACTTGTCTTGCACGTTTAAACAATTCTCGAATCTTTTTCTCTGATTCCCCAACCCATTTACTTTTTAGTTCTGGTCCTTTAACAGAAATAAAGTTCGCACCACTTTCACTTGCAACAGCTTTTGCAAGTAATGTTTTTCCAGTTCCAGGTGGACCATATAAAAGAATTCCACGAGGAGGACGTATTCCCATTTTATTAAAACTTTCAGGATTTAATAATGGCCATTCAACCATTTCAATAAGTGCTTGTTTCACTTCTTTTAATCCACCAATATCATTCCATTTTACTTTTGGAATTTCTACAAGAACTTCTCTCATTGCAGAAGGTTCAACAACTTTCAAAGCTTCTTCAAAATCTATTTTTTTTACAATTAATTTTTCTATTATTTCTTTAGGAATTTCTTCTTCTTCTTTCCATTTTATTTCTGGTAAAATTCTTCTTAATGATGACATCGCAGCTTCTTTTGCAAGTGTCCACAAATCAGCACCAACATAACCATAAGTTATATCAGCTAAATAATCAATATCCACATTCTTTAATGGCATGCTTCTTGTATGTATTTTCAATATTTCTTTCCTACCATTTCTATCAGGAACTGGTATTTCAATTTCACGATCAAATCTTCCACCTCTTCTTAATGCAGGATCAATAGCATTTGGTCTATTTGTAGCTGCAATTAAAATTATTTTTCCTCTTTTCTTTAATCCATCAAGTAAAGTTAATAATTGCGAAACAATTCTTCTTTCAACTTCTCCTTGTGCCTCTTCTCTTTTTGGTGCTATTGAATCAATTTCATCAATGAATATGATTGATGGTGCGTTTTTTTCTGCTTCTTCAAAAATTTTTCTCAAATTTTCTTCAGATTGTCCATACCATTTTGACATAAATTCTGGACCACTTATAGAAATAAAGTTCGCACCACTTTCACTTGCAACAGCTTTTGCAAGTAATGTTTTTCCAGTTCCAGGTGGACCATATAATAAAACTCCTTTTGGTGGTTCTACTCCAAGACGTTCAAATAATTCAGGATGTCTTAATGGTAATTCAATCATTTCACGTACTTTTTTCATTATAGGTTTTAATCCACCAATATCTTCATATGTTACATTTGGCACATTTCTATTTTCCATTTTCATTGATTCTGGTAATTCTGATAAAATTTCTAATTCAGTTAAATCAGTTATTTTTACAATTCCATCAGGTTCATTTTTTACAACAATAAATCTTGTTTCTCCTATACCTGGTGAAAAAAATAAATCTTCAAAATCCACACCGAAAAATTCTTCAAAAATATTATTACCACCTCTAGATTGTTTTTTAACAACTGGTGACGGAATTATTATATCACCTTTAAAAACAGGTCTCATATAAATATTTTGTTTTATCAAATTAGGATTAATATGTATAGTCATTCCATTTTCAGCAGGAGCAATAACAACCTTTTTTGCTTCTTTAATATCAGCTTTTTTTATTTTTATTATTTCACCAACACCTGCTCCACAATTTCTTCTTGTAATACCATCCATTCTTAATAAATCCAATCCTACATCTGCAGGATAACATCTGACTGCAATAGCTGCTGTTTTTTTCCCTCCTTCTATTTCAACAACGTCTCCTTCTTTAATATTTATTTTTTTCATATTATTAGAATCAATTCTAACAATTCCTCTTCCAGCCTCTTCTCTTGCTGTAAGTTCACCAATTTTCAATTTTATTGGTTCTTTGTTATCTTTATCTCTACTTCCTAACAAATTTATTCCTCCATTGATAATTTTCTTTTCTTCATATTAAAACCTTTGAAAAAAGAATTATCGTTTAAAATTGTGAAACTTCTCATCATAACCTTTTTACTCCATTCATCAAAAAAATCCATCATTTCATTCATATTATCTTCTGGTATTACAAAAGAAGATTGATTTATTTTTTCATGTGGCATTTCTTCTAAAACACCCTCACGATGATAAACATATTTTTTCCTTCCACTTGGAACAGTTTGAGTCCATCCATATAATTCTTTGAAAAATTTTGTCTTTTCAGAATTACTAACATTTTCTCTTTTCATATTGAATGTAAACATAATTACTTTTTTCTTATATTTTTTATTTTCACCCATTTAGTGTATATGGGTAGACTAATATATAAAGTTTTTGTTACTATAGTAGACTAAATTTTCTTTTTAGTTTTATTTGTATTTTTTTTCTTTTTACCCCAATCTTTTTTGGTTTCACATTTTGGATCAAGACACATACGGAATGGTCTTTTACCTGCCCTAATCACATTAATAATCATTGTTGAACATTTGTTACATTTTTTCCCAGTTGCCATATTTCTTGCATGTCCTGGTAATGGATAACCTGTTTGACATGTTGGATTCCAAATTTTATCTTTCCAAGAACATTTACATTTTCCTTTTATATCTTTACAAATTTTACATTTACATTTACATGCTTTTCTTGTAAAATGACATTTTTTACAGCGGAAATAATTAGAACAACCAACAAAAAATTTTCCACTAAATCTTGATCTTAAAATTTTCATTTGACCATCTTTACAAACAACACATTCACCCATTTTATTTTCTTCTTCTCTGGCATCTAATAATCCTTCAATTAATTTATTTCCAATTTTCTTTTCATTTTTTTTAAAATCTTTTAAAATATCTATTAAAGTTTTTTTTGCTCTTCTAATAACAGTTTCTTTACTTAATTTTCCTTCCAAAATTTTTTCAGTTTCCATTTCCATTTTTTTTGTCAAATCTTCACTTATTATTTTTGGTGCATAAGAATTCAATGCTATTACAACAGATTCACCAAGCTTTGTCATTTTTATACTTTGACCAAGAATATATCTTCTTGAATATAATGTTCTTAATATTTCTGCTCTTGTAGCTTTTGTACCTAAGTTTCTACTTTCCATTTCTTTTAAAATAGAACCTTGATTATATCTTGGAGGAGGTTGAGTATTTTTTTGAGTTGATTTTATTTTATTTACTTTTATTTTATTTCCAATTTCAATTTTAGGTAAAATTATTTCTTCAGTTGACATATAAGGTTTATAATATTCAGTCCAGCCAGAAATAAGTGTTCTTTTTCCAACTAAATTAAATATATTTCCATTGATATCAATTTTTATTGTATTACTTTCTCTAATAGAATTGCTTCCAAAAACAGAAAGAAATCTTCTTACAATTAAATCATATATTTTTTTTTGTTGTGATGTTAGATTTTTTGGATTTGGAATTTCAAATGTTGGATATACTGCAGGATGTGCAGGATCAATCTTTTTTCCTTCATTTGGAATAAGAACTTCTTTACCTAAAATATCCTGAGCAAATTTAGTATAAGATTTTAAATTACCAAGTGATCTGATTATTTTTTTATAATTAATATTAGAAGGTAGTTTTTGTGATGAAGATCTTGGATAAGATATGTAACCTTTTTGATACAAACTTTCAGCAATAGATAATGTTTGAGTTGGAGAATATTTATATTGTGAATAACATTCTGATTGCAATTCTGTTGTATTAAATGGAATTGGTGGTTTTTGTTTATATTCTCTTTTTTTTATTGATTTAACTATTCCATTTTTAGATTTTAATTTTACTAATATTTTATCAACTTCATTTTTATTCCAAATTTTTGATTTTTCAAATGGTGCTGTAAAATTTAATTTACCAATTTTTAAATTAGATTCAATTTCCCAAAATTTTTTTGAATTGAATTTTTTAATTTCTTGTTCTTTTTCATATAACATTGCAAGAGTTGGACCTTGTACACGTCCAGTTGATAAAATAGCAAAACCTTTTTTATCAGAATTTTTTATTGCAATAGTAAGAGCACGTGTAAGATTTATACCCCAAAAAAAATCTAAATAATGTCTTGTTAATCCAGATTCAATTTGATTTGAATCTATATGTTTTTCCATATTTTCATAAGAATTAATTAATTCATCTTTAGTCATTGTAGAAAATTTCATTCTTTTAGCATCTTCTTTTCCACATAATATTTTAAGTATATTATAACCGATAACACTACCTTCAGTATCATAATCTGTTGCTATAATAAATTTTTTACCTTTTTTTACAATTTCTTCCATATTTTCATAATATTTTTTAGAAAATTCATGACCTTTTTTTGTATGAGAAGGAATCCATTCAACATTAAATGTAGGATATTTCCATCCACTTCCATCTTTAATGGTATCAAGACCAAATAAATGACCTACAGCACATCCTACAATTATTTTTTCTTTTCCATATGTAAATTCAAACCAAAAACCATTTCTTTTTTCTATTTTTTTTGCTTTTCCATTAGAAAGAGCATTTGCAATTTTTTTCATTGCATCAGGCTTTTCTGTTATTATTACAGTTTTACCAATAGGCATTTTATAATATAGTACAATTTAGTTTAAAAACATTACTTACTCTAAAATTAAAGGTTTTTTTGAACCTAAATTTTCTAATATATTTTCAATTCTTCCTAATCTTGTTTCTAAAGCAATTATTCTTCCAGACATATCAGAAAATTCCATTTCAATTAATTCAATTGGTTTAATATTTTTTTCATTTATTTTATCTTTTAATATATTCAATTCTTTTTTCATGTCAAAATTATTATTAGAATTATTTTCAATATTTAATACATCATTATTTTTATATTTAATTCCATTTTTTAATTCATTTAAATCATTATTAATGTTTTTAAATTTTATTTCTATATCACTAAAATCTTCCATAGATGATTTTTTACTAATAATTTCAATTTTATTTTCCATTCTACTTACCTTTTCATTAATTTCTTTTAAATTTGAAATATTTTCCTTCTTTTTAAGATATGAAATATCATCTTGTAATTCTGTCATTATTCTACTTATTTTTATTATATTGCCTTTTATTTCATCTATATCCATACTTTTTATTTTAATTTCTATATTAGATATAGATTTCTTAATTTCATTATTTCCATAATCTGTATAGTTTTCCAAATTTTGTATTTTTTGTACAATTTTTTCCATATCTTCCATTCTAATTTTTAATTCATTTAAATTGTTTATATGATTATCATCTAAATTATATTTTTCTTTGAACATTTTTTTTACTTCAATTATACCTTTATTTTCTAATGATATAATATTCTCTACATCTTCAATTATATTTTTTATATATTTAATAGAATTTTCTAATTTTTCAATTCTTTTTTCATTTTTACCAATTTTTTTATCATTCTTCTTAATAATTTTATCTACATTTTTATTATTACCTTTCTTAATAACATTTTTATTAGAAATTTTCTTAATATTTTTCTTAACCATAATAATATATTATTTTTACATATTATTATTTTTATACTTGTTTAATTTTACAAAAAATAAATACCAAATAATTATTATCAATATAATCATTAGACTACTCCATAAAAATGTATGTATAAAATCAAAATTATCAAAACCAAAATTTAAAGATAATATTACTGTTGATATAACTCTAATTATATTTATTAAAATTATTGTTGGCAAAGCAATAGCAAGAAATTTTAATTTATATTTAATTGTACCTATACCAGAAGATATTACTAAAGATATCATTATATAAAATGATTTCCAACCAGTCGAATCCCATGAAAAATTTATTTCATATATTTTATTCTCAAAATTAACAGCTATAATATTTGATTCTACTTCAGTAATATATCCCAAAAAAGATAATGAATTTTTTAGAAATATAGCCCAAAAATCTTGAATTATTGGTATAGAAAAATTAAAATAAATTACAATATATAATGGTATAGATAAAATATTTAATTTTACTAGAAACCATAAAATATTTTTTAAATCATTTATTTTATTTTTCATTTTATCCAATCTATTAAAGTTTTTTTCTTATTTAATTTTTTATTTTCTTGTATTTTTTTCAAAATATTATACATTTCTTTTTCTTTTTTATTAGATGTAAATAAATATGTTTCATCTCTTGTATCTTTTGTAATTAAGAAAATAGTTTTACCAAAAGATTGCCTTCCAACTCTTCCTCTTCTTTGTATAGATCTAATTTCACTTGGAACAGTTTCATAAAATATTGCATAATCAACTGAAGGTATATCAATTCCTTCTTCACTTACAGAAGTTCCACAAAGAACATTAAAATCACCATTTCTAAATTTATTAAGAGTTTCTATCTGTTTTTTTTGTGACATACCATTCCCATTTTTCATAGACTGACCAATTAATACATCAGTTAATATTTTTTCTTTTTCTAAATATTTTTTAATTTTTTCAACTGTATATCTAAAATTTGCAAATATTATAATTTTTGATTTAGAATTTTCAACTAATATTTCTTTTATAATTTCAATTAACTTATCAAATTTTGGATGATCTAATTTTTCCTCATCTAATTTATTAATTAATTCAATAGCCTCTATGAAATGTGTATTTTTCATCATTTTTTCATCTGTTTTTTTACTACTTTTCTGAATTTTTTTAATATATTCTTTAAGAACAGAAATACCTTGAGTTTCAATTAATTCAATAGCATGACTAATTTTTATTGCTTCAATAGAACGCATTAATGGTAATATATAAATAAAATTTTTTGTTTCTGTATATTTTCTTGACATTTCATTTTGAACTGCAATTAATATTTTTTTTCCAGGAATTTTTGTATGTATATAATGTTTATCTTTTAACCAACTTATATTATCATTTAAAATATATTTGAAAATATCTCTTATTTTTTCAAATTCTTTCGGAAATTCAACTTTTATATAATTCTTTTCATTTTTTTTAACATATTTTTCTAAATCTAAGTCTGTTCTAACTTCAACTGATTTAATGAATAAATTATTACATATTTCATTTATTTTATCTTTTGTTCCACCAGGAGATGCTGTAAGACCTAAAATTAAAGGATTTTTTGATTGTATCATAAATTTTTTTGCAATATAAGAATAAGAATAATCTTTAACAGCTCTATGAGCCTCATCAAATGTTATAAAAGAAAATTCTTTTAGATTTAATTTTTCATTTTGTAAATCATTTTCAATTGTTTGTGGTGTTGCAATTATTATTTTAGATTTTTTATATATAGATTCTCTTTCTTTAGGTGGAATTTTTCCAGTAACAAGCACTATTTCATTTTTGTTAATTTTAGTAAATTTTTCAAAGTTTTTTTTATGCTGATCATTTAATGGACGTGTTGGTGCAGTAATCAGAATTTTACTATTTGGAAATTTTTCTAATGTTTTAGTACTAATTAATATTGATATAAGAGTTTTACCCATACCCGTTGGTATTACAACTAATGTATTTTTTTCTAAAGCAGAATTCGAAATTTTTTCTTGATAATCCCGAACATTCAATTTATCTTCATTAAATAAATTCATAATTAACATTTAACATTATGAATAGAAATAATATTGTATGAAGTTAGCAGCATTATATTCTGGAGGTAAAGATTCAACATTTGCTATAATAAAAGCAAAAAAAGATGGTAATGAAATAACTCATTTAATTACAATTTTTCCTAAAAGAGAAGATTCGTATATGTTCCATTATCCATGTATAAAATTAACTAAATTTCAAGCAGAATCAATTGGAATAAAACACATAATTAAGAAAAGTTCTGGTAATAAATATGAAGAATTAGAGGATTTAAAAAATGTTTTAAAAAACTTAAAAGGGAAAATAGATGGTGTTTTAACTGGAGCTGTTTCTAGTAATTATCAAAAAAGTAGAATAGACTCTATTTGTGATAGTCTTGGTTTGGTAAATATATCTCCATTATGGGGAAAAGATGCTTATGAACTTCTAAAAGAAGAATTAAAAGAAGGACTTGATATAATTATTGTGGCAGTTGCTACTAATGCATTAGATGAATCTTGGCTTGGTAAAAAATTAAATTTTGAAAATATAAAAGAATTAAAGAAAATGTCAATTAAAAAACCCTTTAATATTCAATTTGAAGGTGGAGAAGCAGAATCTTTTGTTGAAAATTCTCCTATATTTAAAAACAAAATTATTATTAATGATTTTGATAAGTTTTGGGATTCAAAAACTTCTAGTGGATATATTATTGTAAAAAAAACATCAATTATACCTAAATAATATTCCAATATTATCAATCTAAATTTCAATATTATTTTTAGATAAAATATTATTAAAATTATGTAATCAATATTATATATAACATTTGAGGATTTTTCTTCAAATAAATTTCGAAAATTAATAGTAAAAATATTTATGAGTTCAAATATTACACAACTAAATTAAAATACCCAAAATGAAGATAATGTTAATGGTAATGGACTTATTATTAAAATTCCAACAAAAATTCTTATAAAACGAGTTGAATCTTCAATAATACTTTTTGTAACATTATAATAACGATATCTAAATATAGAATATGATCCGTCAATTATAAGTAATGAACCAGCAATTATTGGATTTAAGATACCAACAAACCAAATAATACCTATTAATATTCTGAATAATCTTAATATATGTTCTTTAATTTGTTGATTTTTATATAATTTCCATGAATATAAACCATCTCCAATTATATATACTAATGGAATAGATTTTGTAAATATAGTAATTATTATAAATATTATACTACTTTTTTTATCAAAAATTTTTCTAGCTCTAGAATTATATTTTTCTTTAATTTTCTTCAATTCTTTTATTTGAGGTAATTGTTCCCTTATATTTTTCATCAAAGAATTATATAATTTATCTAATATCATTTTATCAATTATATTTTTTATTAATTATTATTTATATTTTAATATATGAAGTTTTTAATAAATTAATTATTATAAAATAATTATTTTTACTTTATAGATAATTGTAATATAAGATACATATTTGTTCAAAAAGTAAAAATTCATTATTTATTATTAAAAAAATCTAAGATATAAATTTTATGTTTAAAATATTAAGATTTTTAGAATTTATACACAAGACTAATATATAAATATCTTTAAATATATAATTTTCGAGTAAAATTATATCAAAAGGTAAGATTTTAGACTATCTAATTTTCTAACCAATTGAATTAAAACTAAAAAGGAGGAATTATTAATGAGATTTGAAAGAAGAGGAGACTTTGGAAGTGAAAATGGTAGAGGTAGATTTGGCAGCAGCAGCGGCGGCGGAAGAAGATTCGGCGGCGGCGGCGGTGGAAGAAGATTCGGCGGCGGCGGAAGCGGCGGCGGAAGAAGATTCGAAGACGATAGACCAAAACCAATAAAAGCAGGAGAAGAATATGATGTCGCAGTAACAGAAACTGGTTCAAGAGGAGACGGAATTGCACGTGTTAAAAATTTCGTTGTATTCATTGATGGAGCTAAAGAAGGTGATAAAATAAAAATAGAAATTACTGATGTAAGACAAAGATTCGCTCTAGCTAAAAAGCTCAGTGAAAGTTCAGATGAGGCTATTGCAGAATGTTCTGCAAAATGTGAAGATAAATCTGAAAATAAAACTGATACAGAGTCAACAGAAATGAAAACTGAAAAAAATAATGAAGAAGTTAAAATTGATTCAGTAAATTCAACTGAAGAAATCAAACCTAACACAGAAGAAAATAAAGAAAATATGTAATTTAGTTAACATTTCATATAATAAATTTATTAATGGGATTTTATTTTTTTTTTCCATTTAAATTTCTTACTAAAAGTAAATATAATTCAAAATATAATTATTTTTATGTATAAAATAATAAAAGGACAATTAAATAAATCTTCATTATTTTCATATATGGATAATTTTTTAATTTCAGTAAATATAATAATATTTTTATTTTTACTAAATTTTAAATTAAATATTTTCTTTACTTTAAATCCTTCTAATATTTTAGATTATATTGGAGTATTTACAACTTCATTTTTATTATTAATAATTAGTCTATTATTTTTAGAATCTATTATAGATAGAAAAATGAGAAGTTATATAGTATCCAAAGATGGTATAACTAAAACAGAAGGATTTTTTGTAAAAAAAGAACAAACAATTTTATATTCTGAAATTAAGAAAATAAATATCCATTTAGGATTATTTGGAAGAATCTTTAATTTTGGATCTATAATATTGAATAAACATAAAAAAAATTTTGAAATAAAAAATATAAAAAATCCTTTAGAATTAGAAAAAATAATTCAACAAAAAATTAAGTATTAATTTATGATATTCAATTTAAACAAAATAAGATAAATAATAATTTACATTAAAATTTATGCCTATAAATGCTGGACCACAATATACAATAGCAGAAAGAAAATTTTCTGATGCAAAATCAAAAGAACAAAAAATTGAAGCATTAGAAGGTATGATTAGAGCATTACCAAAACATAAAGGAACTGATCATTTAATAGCACAATTAAAAAAAAGAATTTCAAAACTTAGAAAAGAAGTAATTGGTGGTGGAAAGAAAGGTAATTCTAGTTTTAGTTTGAAAAAGGAAGGGTCTGCTCAAGTTTGTATTATAGGACCAACACAAGTAGGGAAAAGTTCTTTACTTAAATCAATAACAAATGCACATGTAAAAATTAGTAATATTCCATTCACTACAAAAATACCCAAAATTGGAATGATGTTTTATCAAGATATACCTATTCAAATTATAGAAATACCTTCTAAATTTGAACCAATTTATATTTCAATTATCAGAAATTCAGATTTAGTTTTAATTTTAGTTGATGCTACAAAAAATGTGTTGGAACAAGAAAAATATATAAAAAAAATATTAGTAGAAAAAGCAATAAATAAAAAAATAATTCTTGTAAGAAATAAAAGATATAACAATAAATCAAAATATTTGAATATTTCTTCTGAAGAAAATCTTGGTTTAGAAAAACTAAAGAAAAGAATTTGGTCTAGTTTGAATTTGATTAGAGTGTATACAAAATCTCCAAATGGACCAAAAAGATTACCACCAGTTTCAATGAAGCCGGGTTCTACTGTAAAAGAACTAACAGAGAAAATTCATAAAGAATTCTTAAAAAATTTTAAATTTGCAAGAATTTTTAATGATACAATTTATAGTGGAAAAAAAGTGGGTCTTGATTATATTTTACATGATATGGATATTATGGAAATTCATACTGATGTTTAAATATATTCAGCAACAAAAATAAATATTTCATATTTTATTATAGCATAATCAATAGCTTTTATAAGTATTGATACACCAATAGCACTAAATAATCCCATTCTCATAAATATCATTAATGCAAATATCCATATAATTATTGGAGCAGCAAAAGATAAAACATATCCAAATACTTCATTTTTCAATGTATCTACAATAGTTTCAGAATCATTTTCAAGTAGTGGTATTATATACTCTTCTTCAATAATAATTGTTCCTATAATTGATATTATAATTATAATAAAAGGTGCAATTATTCCTCCTTTAGGGAAAAATATTCTTGAAACAATTAATAATATTGTTCCTGCTATTAGTGTTCTTATAACTAAATAAGACAAGAATCCAAATTCTAGGAAAGAAGATATTTCTATCATTAAATATTATTTATTTTCAAACCTTTTAATAATTTCTAATATAGTTTTTATATCACTTTTACCACGTAATTTACTCATTATAATACCAACAGATCGTTTTTTATTATCTACTTCTAATAATGTTTTTTTAACTATTTCTTCAATTTCATTAATAGACAATTTCTTTATCCCAATATTTTTAATACAATTTTTAACATTTTCAGATGGATTTTTTGATAAGTAAATAATAATTTCTGGAATAGATTCTTTTAAAAGTTCTCCATTTCCAATCAAATTAAAAATATCAAAATAATGTGAATCTTTTATATTTTTTACATTTACATTATATCTTTTTTCAATATTTTTAGATGTAGATACTAATGTATTTGCTATTATTTTTGGATTTGCTTTTGTTTTTTTGAATAATTCTTCAAAAAATTCTGAAATATCTAATTTTATAATTTGTGTAGTAAGATCATTTGAAATATTATATTCCTTTTTTATTCTTTCAATTTTTTTATTTATTGGTTCTGGTAAATTATTTTTTAATTTCATTTTTAAATCTTCTGTTATTGTTATTGGAATTATATCAGATTCAGGATACATTCTTTTTGCACCCGCTAATGGTCTATTATATTTTGTCAAACCATTAGGTAAAGAACTTCTTGTACCTTTTTGAACACCTTTTAGTAATTGTCTTGCTCTTTCTAATACTTCTAATGCTACTTTACCATGTGTTTCTATTTCACCTGTGAGAATAATTAAATCATCATCTTTTATTTTTAAATTCTCTTTAATTTTTTTAAAATCTAATTCTAATCCATATTTTGATAAATCTTCATCATTATGAAATAATCCTTTGAGTCCAAATTCTATTGCAACATCTGAAAATTCCTTACCCAAAGTTTTACCTTGAAAAATTTCTCTTTTAAATAAACCTTTGAATTTTGGTAAAATAATAGCAAAAATATTACCATTTTTTTCAATGATATTTTTTAAAATTTTATTTTCTGTATCTGAAATAATTGATGTAACAGAAATAGGATTATCATGTATTTTTTTTACATTTAATTTTTCTAAATGTTTTTTTAATTGAATAATTGATAATTGTCTTGTAATTTCATTTTTAATTGATTTTGAAAGCATACTCAATTCTTGTATACCTTTAATTTCATTCCTAGCACCATCTTTAATAGAAACATTAATATCTTGTCTTATTGCACCAAGAGTTTTTTTTGCCTTCCCGGTTGATCTAATAACCATACCTAAATTAAAAGATATATCTTGAACTTCTTCTGGTGTAAATTCTTCTAATAAACCAGTTGCTATTTCTATAAGAGGTATTCCTAATCTGTTTAATTTATATTTAACAATACCATTTTCTTTTCCAATAATTGCAGAAGCATCTTCCTCTAAAGAAACTTGATCAATTGGTATTTTTTTCCCATTATAATTTAAAAATCCATCCATACCTATTACCATTGTTCTTTGGAATGATGTTGTATTACTACCATCAATAACATTTTTTCTCATAACATGAACTTCATCAACTATTTTACAATTTAAAAGTATAGAAACAGTTAATGCAACTTCTAATGCTTCCATATTTAATTTATGTGGAGGTTCTTCATCCAATTCAACATTACAAGTTTCATCTTTAAATGATTCATATCCAAAAGAACGATTTCTCATCACTTCATATTTTGTAGCTATATCATATTCACCAAGTTCGCTTGCAACTGGATGTTGTTTTCTAAATATCTTAACTAATGGTTTTTCTCCAGACATTTTTGTATTACATTTACAAAAAAGTTTATTATCAGTATTTAATTGATTATGGACTTCAATTCCACATTTTAATCCAATTTTTTTATAATCCATATTTTACACCAAAAAAGTACCAATATCATTTCTTTTTGATATTTCTCCTGAAATGTTTGTCATCATAATTTCTTCAATTTTTTTCATATTTTTCGTATGTCCAAGAACCCACATAAGTTTTATAAGAGCAGTTTCAGGTAACCAATCAGCACCATCACCAATTACACCAGCTTTTTGTAGAAGTCTACCAGCAGAATAAACATTCATATTAATTCTACCATAAATTGTTTGAGGTGACATAACAACAGGTATGTCAGAATCAATTAAATTTTTAATAGCAGGTATTATATTATTTGAAAGTTTATTTTTTGAAGGGTTTGTAGATACATGTCCCAAACCAGTTCCAGATATGACAACACCATCAAATATTTTCTTTGAATATTCTATAAGTTTTGGATTAATTCCAGGATGTATTTGAAGAAGTCCAACATTTGGATTTATTTTATCATCAATTTTAATTTTTTTATTACCTATTTTTTTATAATCATTATGTAAATATTCTATTTTATTATTATCAAACCAAACTTTTGCAAATGGAAACGAATTAATTGATCTAAATGCATCCCTTCTACTTGTGTGCATTTTCCTAACTTTATTTCCTCTATGTATATAACAAAAATTATCACTACTTGTACCATGCATGCAAACAGAAATTTCTCCTATATTACTTTTAGCTGCAGTATTAGCAGCACAAATTAAATTCATCATATTATCACTACTCCCTCTATCACTACTTCTTTGTGCACCAACCAAAACAATAGGAACTGGGATATTTTGTAGCATAAAACTAAGTGCAGTTGCTGTATAATTCATTGTATCTGTACCATGCATAATTATAATCCCATCTGAACCAGAATTAATTTCTTTTACAACATTTTTTGCTATTATTTTCCAATGTTCTGGAGTAATATCTTCAGAAAATAAATTAAATAATTCTCTACATTTTATGTTTGATATTTTTCTTAATTGTGGAAATGAATTAAGTAAGTCTTCTGGGTATAATTCTGGAAAAACAGCACCAGTATTATATTCAATTCTTGAAGATATAGTTCCACCAGCCCCTAAAATAGATAATGTAGGTTTATTTACATTTGATTTTGTATTGGACGAATGATGTCTTAATTCTATAGGTTTACCTTTTTTTTGAAGTTTTAACTTAATTCCTTTTTCATACATTATACCAATATTGTAACCATTATCCTGTTTTATTACTATACATGAAGTATTACCCATTTGAATTCTTGGTAGTAAAATTCCATCAACAATAAGTTCATTTTTAGTAATTTTTATTCTATCTCCAATTTCTATCTTCTCTGATTTTAGAATCTTATCAATATTTTTAGAATACATTTTCCTCTAATTAATTTATTATTTTATATTTTAATCATTTGGCAAATGCTATTTCTATTATATCATTATGTTGAATCTCATAATTAGAAGATAATTTCTTTTTTGTTCTAGCATTTATTCCTGCTATGAAATTTTCTCCTATAGAAGTATGTATTTTAAAAGCCAATTCTTTTACATTAGTTCCTTTTGGAACAAGATAAACATCTGGTAAAATATTTCCATCTTTATCTGAAAATTTATTAGGATTAGCAACTGGATAAACTGCTACATATTCTAGACTTTCAAAAACTGCTTTATTTAGACATTTTTGAATACCAGTTGATTCAAATTTATCAATTACATTATCTTTAATTATTTTTAATGCTTTTTCCTGTTCTTTATTTATATTTTTAGAAATTTTAAAATCTCCACCAGAAATATAATTAATAAATCCATTTTCATTAGCTTTATTTAAAGTTATTTCTGCCTCAGCTGAAGTAGGGATAGCAGATAATGATTTTATTAATTTTTCTACATTATTTTTAGATGATTTCAAATCACATTTATTTGCAGATATAATTATTGGTTTTGATTTTTCTCTTAATGTAGTTGCAAAATCAGTTGATATTGGATTATTAAATTTAGATAAAGCATTTTCAATATCTTTATTTTTTATTGAAAGTCCACTTAATTGATCAAAAAGTATTTTTATTATTTCTGAATTTGATTTTGCATGTGATAATAAGGTATCTGATTTTTGTATAATTGAATAAATCCAATAATCAATTTCTCTTTCGAGAAATTCTATATCTCTCATTGGATTATGATTATTTGTTTGATTTCCTTCCTCATCTGTTGTTCCAGATGAATCTATTATATGTATTAAAATATCTGCTTGTCTCAAATCATCAAGAAACTTATTTCCCATACCCCTTCCTTCATGAGCATTTGGAACAAGACCAGCAACATCTATAATTTTTACTGGTATGAACCTTTTCCCTTCAATACACCTTCCATTTTTTGGATTACATTTTATTCTTAATTTTTTACAAACACAATTTGATATTACATAACCAATTCCTATATTTGGTTTTATTGTTGTAAATGGTATTGGAGATATTTTAACATCTATCATTGTTGCTGCTTTGAAGAATGAACTTTTTCCAGATGATGGTTTTCCAACTAATCCAATTATCATATTATTAATAAAGTTTTCCAGATTATATTATTTGACATTTATTAATCATATATTCTTCAACAATAACAAATTCATATTGGATATTGAAACATCAGGATAATTAACATTATAAGGTGTAGAAGGAAAAATAAAAATAGAATTACAAACTCAATCAACATTTACAAATTGGAATTTTGTAAATATTTGGGAAATAACATATGGAAATTTTCCAACATTAAAAAATATTTATTCTCTATTATTTGAATCAATATTATTTATGGTAATAGAAATTAATTTTTTCAATAAATCTTCTATATTTGTAATTTTATTATTCATTACATCTTGTTGAATTTTTATATTTTCAATATGACTAGAAATTAATTCAATTTTTGATTTAATTTTTTCTTGATTATCATCTTCATTTTTTGGCATTTTCATTTCAGGTGTTTTCATTACTTCCATTTTAGGCATAGTCATTATGTCTGTTGGTTTATCATTCATCATTTTACTTGTATCTGGATTTTCATAAACTGGAAAAGGAGTAATTTTATTTTCATCATCTTCATTTTTTGGCATTTTCATTTCAGGTTTTTTTAGACCTAATATAGAAAAATCTTCTTCATCTTCTATTATTTTCTTTTTTTTAAATATACCAAAAATTGATGAAAGTTTCATATTATGATAATGGTTTTAGAGGTATATTAAGCATGGCCCTCATTTCATTTGCAAGTCTTTCAATTCTTCTTCTATGATAAATAAAATATCTTCTTCTAAGTGGATTATAATAACCTTTCATAAATGGATAATACATCATAGGCCAAATAATATTCATAACACCAGCTTTCAGTTTTTGTTCAGGAGTTCCAAATTTATCTCCAAGAAAACTACTAAAATCTGTTTCTATAAATCCATGTATTTCAATTTTTAATTCACCATTATTTTTAGGATCATTTGGTTGGGAACCTTTCATTTTTATGTCAACTCTATATTTAGTAAATTTATCCATACCCTTTTGTACATAAATTTGGAAAAAGAAAGCATGAGGATCTGATGTAGTATCCCATCTAAAATCAGGTTCATACATTTGAGTTCCTTTAACTTCCCATATTCTTTTACACATGTTTGTAAGATTTTTATAAATTTTTATTGGATTAGGTCCTTTATATTCTATTACAATTTCATCTCTATTTTTAGGTATCTCATCTCTAATTTTTGTAGGAAAATGATATGATTTCCAATCTGCAACTGGCATTCAATCAACTCTTTGGTAATATATCAAAATAAGTTTTCAATTCTTTTTGAACAACTAATAATATATTACGACATCTTTCCTTGAAAGCATATCTTTCTTTTTGATAGAAAAATTTATGCCAAAAAGATCTAATAACTTCGTAAAAAAGACTTCTTTCCCAAACTGTATCTTGTGGATAATCTGTTCTAATATAACCATCAATTTCAACTTTTAAGTCACCAACTTTCCCAAACTCTTTACTAGGTTTTACATTTCCACTAAAATCTATAAATGCCATTATGTAAGTGAATTTATCAAAATCTTTAAAAGCTTCAATAGAACCAGAAAATTTTTCTACTACATTTGATCTATCCCATTTAAATTCTCTTTCTTGAATATTTTCATTTTTAAATTTTAAATTATTTTTTAAAATTTCTGTTATTTTACCATAAGCCTTATGTGGGTTTGGTCCAGAATAACTCATCCAAATTTTTGGAGATGGTAGTAAACAATCCTCTTCAATAGTAATTTTGTTTTTTGCGAATATAGGCATAAAATTTAATAGTTTTTAACATTTATATTCCTTTTAAATTTCTTAATTCCCTATTAATTTTAGTGATTTTATGCCAGATTTAATAACAGCAACAATTGGAGGACTATTAATACTTGGAGGACTTGGTATGGTTTTAATATTTCCTCAAGTATCTGAATATCAATCATGGCAATTTTCATATACTGGAATATTAATTGGTTTCATTATGGTAGCATTAGGTATAGGTATTTTGGTGTTTACATGAGTTTTGTAAGTGGAAAATATTCAGATGATAAAAAAGGTAGTGAAGGACTACCATCTATACTTGGTAAGGGTCCTGGAGATGGTCCAATTAAAGGATTTGTTCCAGGTGAAATTGCGCATATTGGTCCACCAAATGCAAGAACACAAATATTTATTGATACAAATTTAGGAAAAGGTAATGATATTTTTATGGGATTTTTATGGAATATGAGAAAACAAGGATTTCATGTAGATAAAATTCAAGAAAGAATTGAAATTTCACCTATACATTCACAATATTATCAGGTAACTGTACAACAAAAACAAAATATGGAACAACAAATTAAACAGTCTCTTGCAAGTATTCAATCTTCAATATCTGATTATGAACTTTTGTCTCATGATATAAGAAGATATAAAGAATATATGCATTATTTTGAAGAAATAGAAAAAGCATCCAAATCAAAAAATAAAGAAGAAGAAAAAAGACATAATCAAACTTTGAAATCACTTTTCATTGATCATGTTGATGTTCATACTGGTGAAGGTGTTGCATTAAAATTAATAGCACCAAGATGGCCAACAATAATTGTTGATTTTATGCGTCTTGATGATAATGATTTAGATCCAAATAAAATAGCAGAAAAATATCAATTTTCTCAATCAGAAGGTGTTGTACTTTCAACAAAAAATAAAATTTATCAACAATGGAAAAAAAGATTTAAAGAAACTGTTATGAGTAGATATCATCATTTGAAAGAACTTGTTGCATCAAGAAAAAAATCAATTAAGGAATATAGAAGAATGGTTAGACCATTTGTACTTAGACATAAAATGATTCATGAATTTGGTGAAACAGAAGATGGAGCATCAATTCTTAATAGTTTTAATTGGTGGAGACCTTCAACACAAGCAGTTTCAATTGATATGGCTGAATATTGGTTATGGAGAAGTTTTAATCCTCCAGGATTTGATAAACCTCCAATACAAATATATGAAGAGAAACAACTTTTAATGAAATCAAATTTACCTAAAATGTTAAAAGAAAATTTGAAAGAAATAATGAAAAATAATTCTGATGTTAGTGGAAAATATGAAACTATTTCAACATTTCCATCTGGAATAGAACCAGTTGATGATTGGGTAATGTTCTTAACAGATAAACTTGTTAAACATTATCAAGGAAAATATAAATACAAATCTTCTCTTAATGTGGTAGATATAATGCAGGCTAGAAAGAATCTAGAAGAAAAATTCAAAGAATATAATAGATGGGATTGGGTACCAAGTCCTTATTTTATTACATTTGAAGTTGAGACATTTAGAGTTGTAACAAGATCACCAACAGGTAAAGAAGGTGAAACTTTTATTATTGGTAGTTTTCCTGATCATCCATTTGTTGCATGTTTTGACACACAAAATGTAATGATTATTCGTGAATTAGAAAAAATTTTACAAGAAAAAGAACTAAAAAATCATATTACTGATATAATTGGAGACACTGAAGAGGGAAAGAAAATTGAAGATATAATTAAGGAAGATGAGTATCCAAATCTTTATGGTATGAATAATAAAAAACAAAAACCAAATAATTTGATAAATCCAAAACAAATGACAAATAGAAGTTGGAAACAAAATAATATAAGATTTTCAAGAAGTGGACCATATGATTCAACATTTATGGATAGAATAACTTCAATAACAATGAAAACAATTGCACAAAATTTTTATGGTCCAGCAGTTGGTTATTTCAAATCAGCTGCAATGAATATGAAGTGATAATATGGGATATGGAGAAAATTATGAAGTTGGAATTACAAGTGGTTGGCATAAAATTGCTCAAGATAAAGGACTACTTGGAGTAGCACAAAAAATAGCAACAGCTGCAACTACTGGTGCAAGTTATATTCAAGTTGATTTTGAAAATACTTCTGAATTTGTTGAACCAGATGTTTTAGAAAGAATAAGACAAGTTACAGAAGATCTTAATATAAGATGGGGTGCACATGGAGAAATTAATTCATTAATGGCATGGGAAAGTGGAATAGAAGTTATTTGGAAACAATCTCATATTAGACTTCATCAATATCTTGATGGTATTTATGATTATTTTATTAAAAATAAAGGACAACCAAATCAAAAAGATAAAGATTACACAAAATATAAACCAGAATATATAAATTTTCATGTTTCTAATATTCATCCAATTGGACTTCTTGCAGAGAGATATAAATATCAGGGACAAATTCAAAATGATTTCAGAGGTTTTGAAAATTGGGAAAAATTATTAAATGAAAATAAAAAACTTAAATCTTGGTTTCAAAAAACTATTTTAAAATATCTTTTTGCAGAAGTTGCAGGTTTTGCTCCATGGGATAAAAGACATTTAATAAAGCAATTAATTGTACATGCATTTCAAGAAAAAGAAATTGATAAAGAAAAAAAATCAAGAAAAATTATAGAAAAGTTAGAAAAATATATTAAGAAACATAGAGAAATAATAGAAAAAAATAATAAAAGATTAAAAGAAATTTCTAATCAATTACAAATTGAAAATCAAAAACCACAAAAAATAGATGAAGAATATATAACAGATAAAAACATATCTAAAAGAGAAATAAGTTATAAAGAGTTAAATGAAAGAATACAAAAACTTAAACAAGAACAAGAAAATTTATCAAATATAAATCATAGTAAAATTGAATCATTTCAATCTTTATCCATTAATGAAATGGTTAATGATTATTTTGAATCAGAGTTTGATGATAATGAAATTGTTAATGTAATTAATGATTTTATGTTTGATAAATGGCTTGATTTAACACAAACAAGAAAATCAAGAGGTGTAATAGAAAAAGAAGATTTTGCATATGCTATAATTGCTAAATATTTAGAATATCAGAAAGATAATACTAAAGAACCATTATGGAATTTATATTTTAAAGGTAAATCAATGGAGAATTTAGAACAAGATTGGAAAATATCAAACACAGGAGATAATGAAAGAAAACTTTGGGATGAAAAACGTGGTATTGTTAATCTTATGCCAAATATAGTTGCAATGGTAGCTGCTCGTTACATTATGGGTCATTTTGAAAGACCAAATTTAACTGAATTTATTCATCATAGAGTAGAAAATTTTGGAGATGAAGATTTAAAATATCAAAAACTTGATTCTTTCTATAAGAAAACAGCTTTAGAAAAAATAAATCAACTTAAAATATTCATAACATTTGAAAATCCAGATCCACTTGGAGAACAAATGGAAGGTTTACAAAGAATTATTCATTTAAAAGATATTCATAAATTAATTAAAGCTTTTAAATCAGTTCATAATACTAAATATATTTTAGGTTGGGTTGATATTGAACATTATCTACATAATGGATTGAATCCATTAGATGAATTTAAATCTTTAGATGATGATGCTTTAAAAGATTTTTATGGACTTCATGTTGGTAATCCTAAAACTTATGCACCTGGTCATGATACAATTGATGTTGGTAGTGAAGCACAAAGATGGATTTATGTATATGCATATAATATGAGAAAAAAAGGTTATGGTATGGGAGAAAATAAAGGTATAATTATGTTTGAAAGAGGAGGAGGTAAATTACCTGGGGAATTTTTAGGTCAATCTGTTATTTCAATTAGGTTAATAGTGGAACAATTAAAGAAAGATACATTACCAGAAAATCTTCCATTGAAATTTTTTGGAGTTTCTTCAGATGGAATATATTCTGTTGAAAAACAATTAGAAACAATGCATGAACATTATTGGGACCCATTAAAAGGATTACTTGCAGTACCAGAAGAAGAACATACTTTCTTAAGTAAATCGGCATTAGATAAAGGTAAGAGACCAGAAGAATTTAAAAAATCAGAATTAACTTAATTATTAATCAATAATTCAATATGAAAAATACTCAATATATATTTGGTTTATTTATTTAAATTTTTAATAAAAAAATATTTTATTATATAAAAAATGGTATATTTTTTTTATAAAAATAAATAATTCTTAAAATAAATAATATTCAACCAATTTAATGATTTAATTTTAATAATAAATTTATTTCATTAATTTCTTCTTCATTTCTTGGATCAAACCAATAATTATCAATTTCAATAAATTTAAATTTAAAACCTTCATTAATCAAAATTTGAATTGATTCTGGAAGTTCATATTCACCACGTTTTGATATTTTAGTTTTTTTAATAGATTCAAATATTTCTATAGGTAAAATAAAAATACCCGTTAATGCAAGATTACTTATTATTTTTTCCGGTTTTTCAATTATTTCCTTCACATTTTCCCCATCAGTTTTAATAACACCAAAATTTTTTGGATTTTCAAGATTTTTAACACATAATACACCATCACAATCATTAATTTTTAATATATTACTAATAATTTTAGAATCAAAAACATTATCCCCATAAATTAGAAGAAAATTATTATTTATTTTACTTTCAACACATAATACGGCATTTGCTGTACCTTTTTTAGGATTTTCTTGTTCAACATATTCAATATTAACATTAAATTTTTCCCCATTTCCAAAATAATTTTTAATAACATTTTTCATATAATTAACTACAATAATTATATCCTTTATACCATTATCTCTAATAATTTCTATATTTCTTTGTAGAAGTGGTTTTTCAGAATATTTTATCATAGTTTTTTGTTCATCAATACCTTTAATTTCCCTCATTCTAATACTTAAACCAGCAGATAAAATGACAGCTTTCATTAATTAATTTACAAATTTTAACTATATATAAATTTCAACTATTTTAAATATTAAAATAACCATATTTAAATTGATACTATGGTTTTTGATAAATTAGAGGAAGAATTAAAAGATACATCAATAATAAAACCAAATATTAAGTCAGATAGTTTTATGAATAAGGAAGAAGTTATGAAAAGGGTTGTAAAATTCACAAATGAAGCTCGTAAACAATATGGAGATGTAATAAAATCAGTTCTTTTATTTGGTTCAATTGTAAGAGGAGATGCTATTAAGACAAGTGATGCTGATGTTTGGGTAGTTTTAGATGATACTTCTACTAAAGGATCTGAAGATATTGAAAAAGTTCAACATAATATACTTTTAATTGCTCATAATTTGAAAGATGTTCATGTTCAAACAACCCCATTAACAGAATTTTGGCACTGGATTAAAATAGGATCTCCAGAATTGGTTAATTTTCTAAGATACGGACTTCCAATTTATGATAGTGGTTTTATTAAACCAGTACAAAGAATGTTAAAAATGGGTCTTCTACCACCAAGCGAAGAAACAATATCAATAAGGGCACATGCTGCAGAAGCTAGATATAGAAAAGTAAAAATTGATATGAAATCTATGATATTTGAATTAAGATATTGTGCAAGTGATATAATTCAAGCATCTGTTATGCATCATTATAAAGAACAACCAGATTTCAAAGATATACCAAAATTTTTAGAAAAATTTGTAAGTGAAAAAAAACTTGAAAAAGAATGGGTTAAAAAATTTAAAGATATGAATAAAATGTGGAAAGATATTGATCATAAAATAATAAAAGATGTAAATTCAGTTTATTTAGAAAAATCTTTGAAATTATCACGTGAAATAATTGATAGATTTATTAAATTAATTCCTAAAGAAGTTCTTGGAGAAGATTTACCAAAGGAAGATGAATAAATGCCAAAAAAAAAGAATGAATTAAAATCTAAAGAAGTTTCAAAATCTATAGATAGAAGAATTGAAATTGTTAAAAAATTCTCAAAAGAAGTTTTAAAAAAATATGGTAATAAAATTAAAGCAATTGTAATGATGGGTTCTGTTGCTAGAAAAGAATTTAAAGAAATTAGTGATATAGATGTTTTTGTTATAATTGATGATACTTCAATGGAAATGAATGAAGATATTAAAAATAAAATTGATGAAGATTTAGAAAATATTTCTGAAAAAATACCTGAATCAAAAATTAATAAAAAATTACCAAATGGAAAATCAGAAAAAATTAATTTGTTATCTGTTCAACCAACATATACTCTTACAGAATTTTGGGATTATGCTAGAGTAGCTCATCCAATAATTTATAATTTTATTAAAGAAGGAATTCCTATATATGATACTGGTTTTTTTGAACCGATTAAAAAACTTTTAAATATGGGTAAAATTCCATCAACTAGAGAAGCAATAGAAAGTTATATGGAAAGTGCTCCAAAAAAAATTATGCGTGCAAAAACAGTTAAATTGTTAATGCTTGCTGAAGATTCTTATTATGCAATGTTAAACACTTCACAAGCTGTTTTAATGTTTATGGGATTTGAACCACCTGTTCCTAATAAAGCATATGAAGAAGTTAAAAAATATTTAGTAGATTCTGGTATACTTGAACCAGAATATGCAGAATGGTTAAAAGAAATTATAAATATAAGAAAAGAAATAGAACATAAAAAAATTATAAATGTTTCAGGATCTTTTGTAGATGAATGGTTAGAAAAATCAGAAAAATACATTGATAAAATGTTTAATTTATTAAATGCATTGGAAATGAGAAAAAAGGAAAAAATTTTAGATAGAACACATAATGTTATGGAAAAGGCCATTATAACTTCTTTGAAAAAAATAATTAATTTACCAGAAGATACAGATAATGAAGTAGTTTTAAAGAAAATAAATATTTCATTAAAAGATGGATTTAAAAAATATTTTATTGATTCTAAAATTATAGAACCATATTATTTAGAAATTTGGGATAGAATAGAAATATTGAAGAAACTTTCTAAAGAACATAAATTACATAAAATATCTGAAAAAGAAATAAATGATATGCGGGAAAATGTAAGAAAATTGATTCATGAATTAGCAAAAAATTTTAATAAGAAAAACTAATTTTTATTATGTCATTAAAATTAATAGCTATTGGTTGTTTACATGGTAAATTAAAAAAAGAAATTTTGAATTTAATAAAAAATGAAAAACCAGATGCTGTATTAATTTCAGGTGATTTTACAGGTGGTGATTTTACAGATGAATCAAGAAAGTATGAATTTAAACTTGTAGAATTATTTGGACCTATTCCTGAATTATGGCCATATAAAATTCAAATAGATTCAGAAAAGAAATTTAAAAAATGGAGTATATTATCAAAAAAAAATAATGAAAAAATATTTTCTACTTTAAAGAAATTAAAAACACCAATATATTATATACATGGAAATTGGGATTCTGTAACAGAATTACAAACAAATTATAAACCAAATGATTTTTTACTTGATAAAAATTCTGGACATAATATGAAATTCATTCATAATAATATTATTAATATTAAAGGATTCCAAATAGCTGGTTTTGGTGGATATAGAGGAAGTTCTTTTAAAGAATATTTATATAAAAATATTGGAGTAATTGATAAAAAAAATATTATTAAAGTTAGAAATGAATTAAAAAATAATATTGAAAAAATTTTTGAAAAATCTAAAAATAATAGAAAATTTATATTTGTAACACATGACCCACCATATAAAACATTTGATTATTTAGAATCAATGAAAAAAAATTATGGTGAAAAAGTAACATTAAATATAATAAAAAAATATAAACCACTTCTTTGTGTTTGTTCTCATTTTCATGAACATAGAGGATTGAAAATGATTGGAAATACTTCAGTAATAGCATCGGGATTTGGTCATAATGGACAAGTTTCTATAATTGAAATTGATAAAAATAAAGTAAAAGCCAAATTTATTGGTTAATAAAAATAAAATATAATTTTAATTAAATACCAAGTAAATTATCAGGACCCCAAACTGTTTCTTTTATATTCAATTTTTGATTTGTATATCTAGATATTATAAACAAAACATCTGATAAACGATTTATATAACAAATTATAATTGGATTAATTTTTTTTTCTTTTGAAAGTTTTATAATTTTTCTTTCTACACGTCTACATATAGATCTTGATAAATGTGATAATGATGCTATATTTGAACCACCAGGTAAAACAAATTTATTCAATGGTTTTATATATTTTTCCAATTCATCTGAAAACTTTTCAATAAATTTTACATTTTCATTTGTAATTTTATAAGAACTACCTTCATTTGTAACATTCGATAATTCAGCACCCATAATAAATAAATCTTCTTGAACTTTTTTAATAAAAGAATTAATTTCATTAAATTTTGAAAAAGATTTCATTAAACCTATAGAACTATTTAATTCATCTATAGAACCACAAACTTCAATATATAAATTATCTTTTGAAACTCTACTACCAACTAAAGAAGTTTTACCATTATCTCCCATATGATTTTTTTTCATATAATTATTTGTTAATCGTAATTAAATAATATTTCGGAATGTTTTATTTATTCTGATACTTTACCTGTTTTTTTTTCTATATCATCTTCAATTCCAAGTTTATCAATTAATTCTTTATATCTATTTCTAATTGTAACTTCTGTAACTCCAACAATATCTGCTACTTCTCTTTGTGTTCTTTTTTCACCAATTAATACAGTTGCTATATATATTGCAGCAGCAGCTACACCAGTTGGACCTTTACCACTTGTTATATCATGTTGTTTTGCTCTTTTCAAAATTTCAATTGATTTAGCTTGTATACTATCTGATAAACCAAGCATTGAACAAAATCTTGGAATAAAAGTTATTGGATTTGCTGGTAATATTCTAATTTTTAATTCTCTAGCTATATACCTATATGTTCTTCCAATTTCTCTTTTTTCAACTCCAGACGATTCTGCAATTTCATCAAGAGTTCTAGGAGAATCAAATTCACGTGATACAGCATAAGTTAAAGAAGCAACAACAGACTCAATTGATCTTCCTCTAACAAGTCCCTTATTCACAGCTTCTTCATAATAACGAGCAATTTTTTCATGAATTGGTTTTGGTAAATTTAAGAATGAAACAATTCTTTGAAGTTCTGATAATGCAAATGAAAGATTTCTATCTTTTGATTTTATTAATCTTTTATGCCATTTTGTTAATCTATAATATTGAGCTCTTTTTTTAGTAGGAACTTTATAAAGTTCTCCAACACCTTTACCAATTTCAGTTGTTAAACCTTTATCGTGTTTTGTATGTGTTAATGGAGCGCCACTTCTTGCTCTTCTTGACATTTGTTCAGAATCAAATGCTCTCCATTCTTGACCAGTATCAATAATATTTTGTTGCATAACTAAACCACATTTTACACATACAACTTCACCTCTTGTTGCATCTTCATTTAAATTAGAACTTCCACAATCAGTACAAACTCTACCTTTCTTTTTACCACTAGGTTTCATTAATTTTCCTATAGATTTCTTCTTCAAAACTTTATTTTTTTTAGTTATTTTTTTTGTTTTTTCTTTTGGTATATAATCACCTATATCATTAATCTTAAGAAATATCTATTATAGTTATTTAATATATTATTATAAGATTAAATCTATATAATAACCTTAATTTATATATATATAAATAAAATTAAATTTGTTTTTTTAATATTTTTTATTCCTAAACCTTATTAAAGTGAGAAATAATATTTTATTTATGGTAAAAGAATTTCCATTATCACCACTTGAAAAAATAGCTAGAAATGCTGGTGCAGAAAGAATATCTTATTCTGCTTTGGAAGAAATGAGGCTTATTTTATTAGAATTGTCTAATAAATTAGCAATTAATGCTATAGCAGCATGTAATCATGCAAAACGTGTTACAATAAAAAAAGAAGATATACGAATTGCAAATAGGTAATATTTATGGCAGATAAAACAACACAATTAGCGAAACATTTGAAACCAGGAGGATTTGTTATTATAAATAATATTCCATGTAAGGTTGATAAGGTAAATGTTTCTTCATCTGGTAAACATGGTCATGCAAAAGTTCGTTTAGATGCTATAGGTATTTTGGATGGTATAAGGAAAAGTGTAATAAAAACAGCTCATGATAATATTGAAGTTCCAATAATTTTAAGGAAAAAAGGTCAAGTTGTTTCATTAATTGGAAATAATAAAGCTCAGATAATGGATATGGAAAATTTTGAAGTTATGGAAATGGAAATTCCTGAAGATAGAAAAGAAGAAATTATTCCTGGATCAGATATTGAATTTTTTGAAGTTTTAAATTATCAAACTCTTAAAAAATTAAAATAATTTATTAATTTTAAATAAAAAATTAAAAAAAATTAAAAAAAATTAAAAAATTTTATTTTTTTAAAGTTACATAGAACATGAACTACAACAAGAACCGCAACATTTCTTAGCACATGCTATTAAGAAAGCAGCAATTAAGTAGTATACAAATACTGTTGCTATTGTTACTGGATCAGATCCCCAAGTTCCACCTAATTGTAATTGTAAGGCAAATCCTTGTATTCCAATTAAAATACCAATGGCTATTATTACTTTACCCATTATCATTTTAGTTGGATTTGAACATATTCTAGAACTCATCATTTTCTTTGATTTCATTTTTCTTTGCATTTATTTCACTTAATAATAAATTCAATTTTAGGGTTTATAAATATTTTATAAAGTTTAATTCAATATATTAATTTATATTCTAGAATGTTTAAAAATATAGTCAATAATATTTATTATTTCTATTAATAAAAAATATATTTTATAATTTCAATAAGAAACTTGTGTTAATTTAAAATTACATTTAGGACATTTTTTTAATTTTTTATTATGTTCAATATTACATTTACTACAATATTTCATAACTTTAATTTGTATAAGATACATAAATTATATTATGTTAAGAATGATTTTAGTAAAAAATGGTAAACCAAGTACATTAATGAATCATATAGATGTAAAAAAAATAGAAGATGAAAATACTTTTATTTGGGTTGATGTTGTTAATCCAAAAGATAATGATTATAATTTTTTACAAAGAAATTTTCATATACACCCATTAACTATAGAAGACATGAAATCAGATAATCCATTACCTAAAGTAGATATTGTTGATAAAAAATATATTTTTCTTATTTTTCATGCAATTTTTTATGAAAAAGATAAAAAAATAATAGGATTAAATGAAATCAATTTTTGTTTAGGTAAAAATTTTATAATAACATTTCATAATGAAGGAATAGAAAAAATCGAAGAATATAGAAAAAGAATAATTAATCAGAATATTATTATAAAACATGGTCCTGAAAATATAATGCATAATATTATTGATATAGAAGTTGACACATTTAATAAAATAATTGATGATTTAGATACAGAATTAGATCAACTTGAAGACAATTTATTTTCTGGAAAAACAGAAAATACATTAAGAAAATTAAGTGAACATAGAAAAGAAATATCACAAATTAGAAAAATTATTGTTCCAGAAAGAGATCTTATTAATAAAATTTCTCATGGAGAGTTTCCTTTTATTAGAGAAGATATTTTAATTTATTTCCGTGACATTTATGATCATATTTATAAATTCTCTTTGAATATAGATTCTCATCGTGAATTAATTGGAAGTATATTTGAAACTTATTCATCCATTCAAGTAAATTCAATGGGTCAGGTATCAAAACAACTTACAGTAATAGCAACAATATTTTTACCACTTACATTTATTACAGGAATATATGGAACAAATTTTGTAAATATACCGGAAATTCAAAATGAATATAGTTACTTCATATTATTAATTTGTTTATTTGTAATAGGTATTTCTATGTTTTTTTGGTTAGATAAGAAATATAAGAAAATTTAATTTTATGATTATGAAGTTCTAATATTTTTCAAATTAAATTTATTCTAAAATGGAATAAAATATGATACTATCATAGGATTAAGTTGTTTATCAAAGTCTGGTAACCTTAGGTTATTGGAAAATGCAGGCTGAAAATCTCGCGCGAACGCTTGATTCTTACACCTCATTCCCATTAAACTTGTCGTCTACAAGTACCTTTGTTATTCCACCAATCTTGCGATCAGCAGATTAAATGGATGTCTATTTTTCTCGGATGGTTTCGAGCTTAGATGCTTTCAGCTCTTACCCATGTATGGCGTAGCTGCTCGGCAATGCCTAATGACAACCGATACACCAGAGGCCACGGAGGAATGTTCCTTTCGTACTTATACCTCCTTCCGATCAGACAACCAACACCTTCAATAGATAGCGACCGAACTGTCTCACGACGTTCTGAACCCAGCTAACGTCCCCTTTTAACCAGTGGACACCTGTACCCTTGGCTGCTGCTGCACAGCCAGGAGAGGGGGAGCCGACAGCGACGCACCAACGCGCCGGGTCAATATGCTCGTACATTATTTTGTACGGTAATTGACCACATGCTATCAATAGCTGATAAATGTGGAGTGAAATTACAGTAAAAATTACTGTGGGCTTTCACCGGCCACGGGCCCATTATCCCCGAGGTAGTTTTTCTTAGACCACCGGGACCCATTAAGAGTCCACGATGTATCGCTAACCCACGCTTTCGCGGCTGGAATTCTTGCTTGTTAAATTCCAGTCAGCCCAACTTTTGCGTTTGCACTCTACTCCGGATTTCTATCGGGTGATGCAAATTGATTCTTAATTAATTGTATTTTGACTTGAGACTTTCATTAACTACCTCCGTCTTCAAAGATTTAATCTCAGACTGGAACGGTTTAATCATTATGTCTATGCAAAAAGGTCAATATACGAATCTCGTCATTCTCAGACGAGGCATGCAATTTACATCATGCCCCGGATGAGTTGAGCTTTGGGAACCCTTGATATCTTTTCAAGGGTGTACCGCCCCAGCCAAACTGCCCATCTGATGATGTCCCCTTTAAAGGTAAGCAGTAAAATCTTCAAAAAGTAGTGTTACACTTTTCTCTCACTTATCTCCTAAAAGATAAGCTAATAACGAGTCCTACTTACTCTATGTAATGAAGATTTTACTACAACAACAGACTGCAGTAAAACTCTACGGGGTCTACGTATCCCATTGGAGGTCTCTGGCCTATTCACCAGAATAGCAATTTCACTAGGTCCCAACCTGGGACAGCGGGAAGATTGTTAAGCCATTCAGACGGGCCGTCATTTAAACGGCAAGGGATTACGCTACTTTACGACGGTCAGAGTTACCGCCGCCGTTTACTGGGGCTTAAACCGGTTGAAACCGGTGTTGACCTACCAGCACTGGGCAGGCTTAAGAGATTGTACAAGTGCTTTCGCATTGGTAATCTCCATCGTTTTTGTTAAACAGTCACCCTCCCCTTGTCACTGAGACCTACTTTCCCTTAAAGGAATATAGGCACCCCTTATACCAAAGATACGGGGCTAATTTGCCGATTTCCCTAGATTGGGTTATCCTAACACACCATTGTCTTTTAAACAAGTCTACCTGTTACGGTTCTCGGTACGATCATATAGAATCCTTGATTATTGTTTTTCAAGGGTACTTGGATTTTGCAGAACTTAGAATACACTAAGTCCAATACTTTATACTTTTTCTCCTCATTACAAGACTCCAAAGTACATAAATACTTAGCTTACGTCCACATATCCGAATACGTTACAAATAACCCTTAGTGTTACCACACGTATCTATATGGTATTGGAATATTAACCAATTTCCCTGTCACCAAATCCGGTTAAGGTTTGATTTAGGATCGACTGATTGCCAGATGACGAACATTGCTGGCAAACCCTTAGACTTAAGGTGGTAAAGATTCTCACTTTACTATGTTGCTACTTTTGGCAGGATTTGCATTACCGAACGGTCCACTACTGCTTACGCAGAAGCTTCTGTCCATACGGTACGCCTCTCTACGACTTTTATTCAAAGTCCACGGTATCGGTAGTTGACTTAGTCCCTTCCGTTTTCAGAACATGAACCCTCGGCAGGTAATCTATTACGAACTTTTTAACTGATGGCTGATTCTGAGCCTACAGTCCTGCTGTCTGAGGGGTCACATTTCCTTCATCGTTTAGTCAACATTTTGGGACCTTAACCATGGTCAGGGTTCTTTCCCTTTTGCCGGGCGAGCTTAACCCACCAGGCTCACTCCAATTATCTACGATAGTATTATGTTCGGAGTTTGACAGAAAAGCTGAACCTTTCGATCCTTGACTCTTCAATCAGTAACTCTACCATAAAACTTATCTCCAATTAGGCTGCACTTAGATGCATTTCGAGAGGAACCAGCTATCCCGCGTCTCGTTAGGCTTTTCACCCCTAATCCCAAATCACACGAGAGAGTGGCAGTTCATCAACGCTTCGGCCCTCCACCATACTTTCGTACGGCTTCAGCCTGTTCAGGATTAGATCGACGCGATTCGGGTCGTGAACCAATGACTACATGCCCTTTCAGACACCGCACCACCTTTAACAGTACGTGCTTGTTGCTTTCGCTACGGTTATTTGGCTTATACCAATTAACCTCGCCACTGATACACACTCCCTGCCCCTTTTTTCTAAAAGGATGTCAAAACACTGTAAGCTACATTTCGTACAATAGTCTCACGACTAATTCCTTTGTGTAGCACCTTTCATGCCTTGACTGACTAATACCATCTTGGTTTCAGGTTCTTTTCACCCCGCTCACGCGGTTCTTTTCAGCTTTCCGTCACCGTACTAATACGCTATCGGACTTTGTTAGTATTTAGGGTTCCCAGTTAATTCTGGGGATTTCATGCTCCATATTTAAGGAACCTTATTCAGGAAACTTGCCATTATCCTTCTTCTTTTTCTCTACGCGGCTATCACGCTTTTTCGCATTTCTTTCCAGAAATTTTCGAGTTATAAAGTTAGGATAGACACAAGACCTAAAACACCACATCCGTATTATATTACTATAACCGTTCGGTTTGCCCTGTTCCATTTTCACTCGCCGTTTACTAATGGAATTCCTATTGGTTTCTTTTCCTGTGGGTACTAAGATGCTTCACTCCCCCACGTTCCCATACCTTTCGGTATCTATCGAAATAGAAGAATCTCATTCGGAAATCCTGGGGTCAATATCTGCTTGCGATTAACCCAGGCCTATCGCGGCTTACCACGTCCTTCTTCGGCTAACAAAACCAAGCCATCCACCAAGTGGTTGGTGTTACCAGACCTCTTTGACCAACTTAATCCTATGATAGTATCATTATAATAATGGCCTCTTATAGACAGTTCGCTCTTCATATATTATCAGAGTCGAATTTAAAATCATCAGCCTATCCACTCTTCAACCTACAATCAGCAGTTGTAGATTTGCATACATTTGTATCACGATGTTAAAAATAATCCCTTATTTTATTTAGCTCTTAAGGTGTCCAATTCTCTAACGCAAATTAATGTGAAAGAGAAAACCAATCATCACTAAGTTAAAGGATCAATGGAAGATTATCTACCATTTATACTACACCGCGTTTTAATAAAATGGAGATGAATATATTTAAAGCTTTAGTATGGTTTGATTTTGTTGATAAACTAAATTTTAAAACTTTACCAATAACTATACAATTTGGTTTTTTTTATAAATAATAAAAAATGGCTATTTTTTTTAAATAAATCAATAAAACATAAAAATTTAAATAATATTTACTAATTAAATATATGATAAAAAAGTGTTTTGAATGTGGTAAAAAAACTGAAGATTTTACATTAAGATCTGGAAAATCTTTTTGTTCATCAAATTGTATAAAATCTTATGGAAAAAATAAATCTAAAAAATCAGGGGTATGTGAATTTTGTTAAATAAAAATATTTTTATTTTAATATTTTTTTCATTTATGTTTTTATCACTACCAATAGTTTTATCACATCAATCAGATATTAATCAAAATGAAAAAAGAATTGATAATTTAATTACAAATTATTCTGTAAATTTTATAATTATTGGTTCTATAATAATTTCAATATTTACAATAATTTCTATATTTTATAAAACAAAAAAAGAAAATTTAAAGAAAATATTTTTCATTTGTATAATTACACCTACAATAATAATAACATTATTTATTACAGGTGGAACTATTTATTTAAATTTAAATTCAGTAACAGGAGGACCAGTACATTGGCATGCTGATTTTGAAATTTGGAATTGTGGAGAAAAAATAGATATTAAAAATCCAACTGGATTTTCAAATAGAATTGGAACACCTGTATTACATGAACATGGTGATGATAGAATTCATGTTGAAGGTTTAGTTGTTAAAAATGAACACATAAATTTACATAGTTTTTTTGATGTAATTGGAGGATCTATTACAAATGAATCATTTATTGTACCAACAAATCAAGGAATATTGAATATAAATGGAAATGATTGTAATGGGAAAACATCAGAATTTCAGGTATTTGTTTATAAAATAATAAATCCAAATGATTTAAAAAATTGGATTTATATACAAGAAAAAATAGAAAATCCTTCTGATTATATTTTGTCTCCATATAGTACAATTCCACCAGGAGATTGTATTATTTTTGAATTTGATGAAGTGAAAAACAAAACCGATAAAATATGTGAAACTAATAGAATTTCAATCACAAATAATGAATTAAGGGAGATGGTATAAAAATGGCAGTTGAAGCATTCTTACCTTCATTGGGTATTATTTTAACAACAGCAATAATAGATTCAATTAATCCATGTGCAATTGGTGTATTAATTTTAATGGTTTCTGTAATAATGTCTGGTAAAAATAGTGTAAAAAAAATGCTTGTTCTTGGTAGTTTTTATATTCTTGCAGTTTTTGGTACATATCTTGCAGCTGGAGTAGGTTTATTATATTTCTTAACAGATTTACCTCTTGTAATTACAGAATATATTTCAATTATAGTAGGATCAGTAATTATAATTGCAGGTATATTTGAAATAAAAGATTTCTTTTGGTATGGTAAAGGTTTCTCTTTAACAATTCCTTCTATGTTCACAAAAAAAATACATGAAATGACTAATAATGTTAGTATACCTGGTGTAATTTTACTTGGTATGTTTGTATCAGCTGTTGAACTTCCATGTACAGGTGCACCTTACCTTGCGATAATTACTTTACTTTCAATAAATTTTGATTTCACAGCTTTATTATTATTAATTCTTTATAATGTTGTTTTTGTAGCACCATTAATTATAATACTTGGACTTGTAGGAGCAGGTGTTAAATTACATAAAATTAAAAAATGGAAAATGAATAATAGAGGTTTCATGAGATTATTAATAGGATTAATGTTAATTGGAATGGGTTGGTTATTAATTTTAATTTCAAATGGTACAATTAATTTAGGTTAGAAAATGATATTAAATAAATCAAAAAATAACAATAAAAATAAAAAGATTCGTAAATCTAATATTTTAGATATACATATTGTAAAAAGAAAAGGGAATTTTGAAATATTTAATTCCAAAAAAATATATTCGACATGTTATTTTGCATGTTTATCTTCACATATGAAAGATTCTGAAGCTAGAAAATTGAGTAAATTAATTATGAAGAATTCTATTAAATGGATTGAGAAGAAAAAACAAGTTAATTCAAATCAAATTTTTAATTTTGTCAAAAATGAAATAAAAAAATTAAATAAAGATGCTAGTTTTATGTATGAAACACATAGAGATATTTATTAATAAATATATTAGATGTTAGGTATTTAGGATTATACTTAATTATGAAAAATATTTATTTTCTTCAAATAAAATTTTAAGTAAATATTATAATTCATTAATTAATTTATTTTATAAAATTTCTACAAATTATTATTAACTTTTATATTCTAAGAATTTACCATACCAAAATTCATAAATCATAAAAATTTAATTTTAATTTTTCTTTTATTTTTTATTAATATATTTTTTATTTTATTAATTAATTCAGGTATTAATAAAAATCCTAAACTACCTAAACCAAATACAATTAGCCATTCATTTAATTCTAATGGTACTGTTCCTAAGAATTGATTAAAGAATTCTACTTGAACAATTAATAATTGTAATAATATAGATGCAACTATCGCAATTAATAACCATTTATTGTTTATTGGATTATATCTAAATATACCCTTAGTTTCAGAACGACAATTAAACACAAAGAAAAGTTCAAATATTACAAGAGTAGAAAATGAAATTGTTCTAGCTTTATCTATTCCACTATCAATAAACATCATAAATGCAAAAAATGTTACTAAGAATGCAGCTACTCCTCCTATTAAAACAAAAGACCAATTATTTTTCAATATAGTTTCTTTTGGATTATGTGGTCTATTTTTCATTATATCTTTATTTTTTGGATCTATACCTAGAGATAATGCTGGTAATCCATCAGTTACTAAATTAATCCATAATAATTGAACAGGTAATAATGTTGGTAATAATTCAGGTGAAAATAAAAAAATTATTGGAATTGTTATGAATAAAACTTCTCCAGTATTTGTAGCTAATAAATATCTAATAAATTTTTCTATATTATCATAAATACCTCTACCTTCCTTAATAGCACCAACAATAGATGAAAAATTATCATCAAGTAAAATCATTTCAGAAGATTCTTTTGAAACATCACTACCCTTTATACCCATTGCAATTCCAATTTCTGCTGCTTTTAATGCTGGAGCATCATTAACACCATCACCAGTAACTGCAACTATTTCTCCCATATTTTGTAAAATTTTTACAATTCTTAATTTATGTTCAGGAGAAATTCTTGCAAATACATTTACATATTTTACTTTATCTATAAATTCTTCTTCACTCATTTTATCAATTTCAATACCAGTTATAACATCTCCATTAATTCCAATTTCATTTGCTATAGATTTTGCAGTTAATTTATGATCTCCAGTTAACATCATTGTTCTTATTCCAGCATTTCTACATGTTTTAATAGATTCTTTAATATCTTCTCTTGGAGGGTCTATCATTCCAACTAATCCAACAAAAATCATTCCTTTTTCAATTTCAACATCATTAAAAGGTTTCTTTATAGGTTTATATGCCAATCCTAGAACACGCATTCCATTTCCAGCGAAATTATGTATAATTTTCATAATTTTTTCTTTTTCATAATTATTTATTTTACAATTATCTAAAATAATTTCTGGTGCACCTTTACAAAATGCAAAATATTCTGAATTAATTTCATGAATTGTTGTCATTCTTTTTCTTTCTGATGAAAAAGGAATTTCATATATTCTATTAAAATTTTCGTTAAATTTTCCTTTAATTGAAAGAACCTTTAATGCACCTTCTGTTGGATCTCCAATAATTTTCCATTTATCTTCATTTTTCAATATAGCATTATTACACATTTTAGATATTCTGAAAATATTTTGAAGATTTTTATTTTTAGTAGAATCAATAATATTATTATCTATTTTAAATTCACCTTTAGGTTCGAAGCCAATACCTGTAACATCAATTATTTTTCCATTAGTCCATATTTTTTCTACAGTTATTTGATTTGATGTCATAGTTCCAGTTTTATCTGAACATATCACAGTAGCAGAACCAAGAGCTTCTACTGATGCAAGTTTCCTTACAACTACATTTTTCTTTAACATCTTCTTTGTACCTATAGATAAAGTAAGTGCAACAACAGCAGCCAAACCTTCAGGTATTATAGCAACAGCCAAACTAATACTTGTTAAAAATATTATAAAAAGTTCCAATCCCAAAAAATATCCCATACCAAAAATTATTGCTGCAATAATTAATGTTATTTTCCCAATATTAAAGCCAAATTTATTTAATTTAATTTGAAGAGGTGTTGGTTTTTCTCTTTCTTGTATTAATGAAGCAATTTTTCCAAGTTCAGATTTCATTCCAGTATTAACTACAACACCTTTTCCTCTTCCAGTTTGAACTAATGTACCCATAAAAGCCATATTAGTTTTATCTCCAATTTCAATATCCATTTTCAATACTTCAGTAGTTTTTTTGACTGGAATAGATTCACCAGTTAATGTTGATTCATCAATTTTTAAATTTATAGATTCAAAAATTCTTACATCAGCAGGAATTCTATTACCTTCTTCAATATCAATAATATCTCCTGGAACTAATTGATTCGCAGGTAATTCAATTGGTAATTTATTACGATAAACAGTTACTTTAGGAATTATAAGTTTTCTTAGAGCTTCAATAGATTTTTCTGCTTTATATTCTTGGTGAAATCCTAATAAAGAATTCAGAATTATAATTACACTAATTGCTATACCATTTGGTAATTCTCCTAATGAAAAAGATATTACAGCTGCGATTATCAATACTATAATTAATATGCTTTTAAATTGTGATAGGAAAATCTGAAATGGTGTTTTACTAGGTTTTTCTTCAATTTTATTTAATCCAAATTTTATTAATTTTGATTTTACTCCATTTTCATTAAGACCCATTTTTGTTGTTTTCAATTCATTAAAAACATCTTTTATTTTTATACTATGTGAATTTTTCATTGTATTATATTATGTTTTCATAAGAAAAAGGTTATATATGGACCGGACGGGATTTGAACCCGTGGCCTCCCGCTTGCAAAGCGGGCGTTATACCGAGCTTAACTACCGGCCCATAAAAATATTTAATTATTATTAATTAATAAAGTTATATTTAAATTTATATAATAAATTTATATTAAGCTGGACCTATATATACACCAGAACCAAATATATAATCGCCTCTTTTTACTACCCAACTTTTCTTTTGTCCAATATCACCAGAAGGATTATCAAATTTATAATATGCCCATCCACCATTAATAGTTGCAGCCTTTTGAATTATTTCTTGTACAAGTAATCCATCAGAATCTCTATATTCACTGAAATCTACATCTATATATTGTGGAAATGCTGGTATTACACGTGTAAATCCATTATAATCTTCAACAAATAAATATTGTTCACCTTTAACAAAACCATTTTCTGGATTATTAAATATTTCAAATGATTTTTCTTTTCCATATTTATTAAATAATATAATTCCTTGTTTTACAAATTCTTTAGCTTGTATTTCTTCTGCTTCTAATCTTTCAACATCTTCCCCATAAATACTCCATGCAAATATATAATCATTATTTCTAACTGCCCAAATTTTCTTATTTTCTATTTGACCTGAAACTGGATTTTCAAATTTATATCTTATCCAAGCCCCTTTTTCTGTTACTATATTTAGAATAGCAGAACCAACATTATAATTATCTTGATCAATAAAATTAGAATAATCATTACCGATTAAATTAGGGAAAACAGTATGAACTTCAATAATTCCATCTGTATTAATCACAAATAAATATTGTTCACCTTTAACAAAACCATTTTCTGGATTATTAAATATTTCAAATGATTTTTCTTTTCCATATTTATTAAATAATATAATTGATTGTTGAATAATTTCTTTAGCTTCTATATCTTGTATATCTATTTTATTAATATCTTCATAAATACCAACACCAAATATGTAATCATCATGTCTAACTACCCAAGTTTTCTTACCTTCTATTTGACCTGAAACTGGATTTTCAAATTTATATCTTATCCAAGCCCCTTTTTCTGTTGCCATATTTAGAATAGCATTACTATAAGAATAACCATCTATATCAACATTATTTGTACGATTTATTCCAATTAAATTAGGAAATGCTGGATGAGCTTTAATAATTCCATCAGTACTAAGAACAAAAAGATATTTTTCTCCTTCAATAAATTCACCATTAGAATCTGATATTTGTTTAAATGCTTCTACTGAACCAATAGAATCATATAATAAAATACCTTTTTTAACTAATTCTTTTACATAATATTCTTCAACTAAAATTGGTTTTTTGTTTTCATGTTTTTCTATTTCTGATTGTACTTCATTATAATTTGATATAATTTTACTATCCAATTTCATTTCCATTCCTGCTTGTATTCCAGTAATATATATTAGAGAAGAACCAATAACAATAATTACAGCAGCTAAAATTATCATAGTACTTATATGAAATTTCTTTTCCATAACATGACTAATTTCTTTTCTCAAATTTAAAACATCTTTCATTTTATTTTTTGAAGTTCTTTTAATCTTTTTCACAAAATTAAATGGAATTATTAACATATAAACATTTACAAATGATAAATTTTATAGAATATTATTAAAAATAATTTATTATACAAAAAATAGTTTATTCTAAAATCTAGATAAAATATTTAATCATTATTAAAAATAAATTAGTTATTTTCCTCAACAGAATGGTATTGATGCCTAAAGACAGTTGACTCGCGCTGCACACTAGATCTCTCTCTAAAATGAGGAGGTGATCCAGCCGCACGTTCCCGTACGGCTACCTTGTGGCGACTTAGCCCCCCTTACGAAGAATCAACTCGAATCTAACGATCCTCGATGATCCTTTATTCAGTTGGCTTGACGGGCGGTGTGTGCAAGGAGCAGGGACTCATTCGGCGAACGATTTCACGCGCTTGGAAGATTTCTAATGCTTTTTCTCATCATAACTTTACGTTCTGAGTAGTGCATTTATTATCATTAAACAACCAATGTGCGCTTGGTGACATTCGCCTACTAGGGATTCCGGCTTCATGAGGATGAGTTACAATCCTCAATCGGAACTATGCTTGCTTTTAGGGGATTTGCTTCACCTTTCGGTGTTGCTTCTCATTGTGGCAAGCTTTGTGCGTCGCGTGTAGCCCAGAATATTCGGAGCATATAGACCTACCGTCGCCCATTCCTTCCTCCACTTTATCAGTGGCGGTCTCATATGAGTGCATTCTTTCCGTAGAAAAAATTAGCAACATATGACATGGGTCTCGCTCGTTAACCGACTTAACGGCACGCCTCACGGTACGAGCTGACGATGGCCATGCACTACCTCTCAGCTTGTTAGGTAAGCCCTTCAGACTGAACCATCATACTACTGTCAATCCTGGTAAGATTTCTGGCGTTGAATCCAATTGAACCGCAACGACCACCCCTTGTGTGCTCCCCCGCCAATTCCCTTAAGTTTCACCCTTGCGAGTATACTCCCCAGGTGGCCCGCTTAACACCTTCGCTCCGGCACTGTAATCCCCCAAGAGGATTACAACACCAAGCGGGCATCGTTTACAGCTAGGACTACCGGGGTATCTAATCCCGATCGCTCCCCTAGCTTTCGTCCCTCACCGTCAGACCCGTTCCAGACATACGCCTTCGCCACAGGTGGTCCCCTTGGGATTATAGGATTTAACCCCTACCCCAAAAGTACCTATGTCCTCTCCCAGTCTCTAGTCTGACAGTAACCCTAGCACGCATGATAGTTTGCTACCATATTTCACTAGGGACTTATCAAACCGGCTACGGACGCTTTAGACCCAATAAAAGTGGATATCACTTGGACCCCGAGTATTACCGCGGCGGCTGGCACTCGTGTTACCCAGTCCTTATTCTCCCACCTATTTTCAGTGAGTAAAAGCTATAGAAAAAATCTACAGCACTCCGACTTGCCTTGTCGCGCTTGCACGCATTGCAAAGTTTTCGCGCCTGCTGCGTTCCGTAGAACCTGGACTCATGTCTCAGAGTCCATCTTGAGGCTCCTACTTCCATAGCCCCTACCGATCAACGGTTTGTCGGTTCGTTACACCGACAACAGCCTAATCGGCCGCAGTCCCATCCTATTCCGTCGGAACTTTCATTCTTAGAGCATTCCAGCAATTAAGAATTATGGGGTATTGGCCTCAGTTTCCCGAGTTTATTCCCCAGAATAGGGAAGGTTGACTGCGTATTATTAAGCAATTCGCCGAGGATCTAACCCTCACGGCTCGCATGGCTTAATCCAAATCGGATAGTGATATCCTCTGGCGGGATCAACCAGAATTGGCGGTCACACTGTCTTTAGGTTTCATCAACCATCTGCTGAAAATTACAACAATATTGTTTTACAAACCTACCCTGATAGCGAATCAGGATTTTCGCTTGCTCTCATTAGTAAAAAATAACTTCATCATTTGTAAACATTAATAATATTTTAATGTTACTTTAAAAGTCCTTAATACTTTAGTGAGGCAAATATCTTTTAGTGTAAAGAATATTTAAAGTTTATTACTCTTTAATTAAAGATAATTGATTAAAATATAGATATTTAAGTTTTGTATTTAAATTGAATTTATTATGTCAACACAAAATTACACAGCAAAATTAACATTATTAGATTATTATAAACAATTTGAAAATAATATTTATTTTAATAATGAAAAGAAAATTTATTTTAATGATGATAAAAAAGAGGTTATAATTAAACAAAATGGTTCTTCAAATATAAACAAACCAGAAGAAGTAAAAAAAATAATTTCTAAAATAGGTATATTTTCATCATCTTCTTTATTTGAATTTTATAAATCTATGAATAAAGGAATGAAAATTAAAATTTCTTTATCTCAAAAAAACCAATTTCCTACATATGAAAAATATGAGAAATTTCAAAATAATGTTTTAGAAGAAAGCACACAATTTTTTGAAAATGATTATGAAATTATTTCTGATTTTATATTAGAAAATAAAAATTGTCCAGTTAAAATAAATTCAAATAAAATAGAAAAATTATTATTAAAATCTGATTATTATAATTCTATTTTTAGTTTTATTACTCCAATAGATTTGATTAAAGAAGTTAAACATTATAAAATTGCTAAATATTTTAATGAGATAAAAAACAGAGAAAATAAAATAAAAAATATATCTTCTGATGAATATTTTTTATTAAAGGGGAATATTGAAAAATTTTAGTTAATATTTGCTATATATTTTTCCACATTCAAAATACCTTGATAGAATTTTTTATTAGCTTCATCATAAAATATTTTTATTTTTCCAATACCTTCAACTTCTATTTCCATTCCATAATTATTCATAAAATTTTCTAAAATTTCTATAGGAGTAACTTCATCAATATTTACTGTAATCATATTTGGATAAATTTTGTAAGCATTCATAATATGTGTTTTATTATCCTTGTAAAAAAATGTAATAATAATAGCATAACCATTATAGAATTTTACACTAACATAAACTCCAGCAATAGATTGATTTTTATCTGGTTTATTATAAGTATCTTCAATTTCTAATTTATTCAATTTTAACTTTTCTGCATAGTCTTCTATTGTTTTACTCCAAATAATTTGCATATAATTAATTATTTTTGTTATATTAAATATTTTCATATATCAATTTTTATTTTAGGTCCCGAACCGGGATTTGAACCCGGCCCCCCAGCTCCACAGGCTAGTACGCTAACCAGGCTACGCTATTCGGGACATTAAATATAATATAGATAATATTTCTATTAATATATTAAATACAATTATTTTTTATGAAGGCCACTTTTGCAGCAGGATGTTTTTGGGGAGTAGAATCAGAATTTAGGAAATTAAAAGGAATTAAAGATGTTACTGTTGGTTATGAAGGTGGAAATTTTGAAAATCCTAATTATGAAGATGTTTGTTCAGGTAAAACAAATCATGCAGAAGTTGTAGAAATTGAATATAATCCAGATACTGTTTCTTATGAATATTTATTAAATGTTTTTTGGAAAATACATGATTCAACAACTCCAAATCAACAAGGTCCTAATTTTGGAACTCAATATCGTTCTATTATATTTTATCATAATAAAGAACAGAAAAAAATAGCTGAAAAATCCAAGAAACAACAACAAGAAATAAATGACAAAAAAATATCAACAGAAATTATTCTAAATATGAAATTTTATAAAGCAGAAGATTATCATCAAAATTATTTCAGTAAAAATAAAGGATTTTTTGGTTGTAGAATATAATTTTTAGGTGATATTATTTTTAAGAAAATAAAAAATTTATATAATAAATTCAAAGTAGATAGAGAATATAATAGAATACAAAATCATTGGGCAAGACCAAGAAAATTTCCTAAAGTAATGAATATGAAAGTTGGTGAAATAGGATATTCTACTTCTAGTTGTTTCAATATTTTAATGGATGGTTATTTGTATATGTTGAAAGATTCTACATATATAGAAACAAGAGAAGAATTATTAAAATTTTGGAAATCTTCACATATTATAAAATTAAAAAAAATTAACAAAAATAAAAATGGATTTGAAATTGATTTAAATTATTTTTATAATAAATTAATAGAAGAAAAAAATATTTTTAAAAAAAATAATGATTTTTATGAAGATAATATTCCAAAAATTTTAACTCAAAGTTATATTTTAAGAACTGATTATATTAAAAAAAATAATTATATTAAATTATTTAATATTTTTGATAAATTTAAAGAATAATATTTTCTATAAAAATAAATAATTAATATAATTAATTTAAAATTTTTAAATGAAGTTTTATTATTTCTAGAATTAAATATTTTATTTACCCACTAATTTTAATATAATTAGTGTATTTATTGAATTAAATAAATGCCCAAGGGGAGATTTGAACTCCCGGACCTCCGCGTTTCTTATCTCATCCTTGCGTCGAAGCTCATAGAGACTATGAGCGCGGCGTTTTAACCAGGCTCAACTACTTGGGCTCAATTATGAATTATTTTATTAGTTTAATAAATTAATTATATATAAAATAAATATAATTATATATAAAATAAATATAATTATTATGAAGATAATTTTATGTGCCATTCCAGGATCTGGAAAAACAACAATAACAAATAAAGTAAAACAAAAATTACCAAATGTTAGAATTGTAAATGTTGGTAATATTATTTTTGAAATTGTTAAAAAAGAACTCAATATAAAAGATAGAGATGAAATGAGAAAAAAATTAACAATAAAACAGAATAAAAAATATCAAGAAATGGCTGCAAAAGAAATTTCAAAAATGAATGATAAATTTATTTTGATTGATACTCATACTTCAATAAAAACAGAATTTGGTTATTTTCCTACGTTAAGTGAAAAAATATCTGAATTAATTAATCCAGATATTATTGTTATTTGTGAATATAATCCATCAGATATTATAAATAGAAGATTAAAAGATCCAAATAGAAAAAGAGATTTAGAAACTGAATCTGAAATGGAAAAAACACAAAAAATTATGATAGAATTTGCATATGAAGCAGCTTCTCATGTTGGAGCAATAATTAATTTAATTAGTCTTCGTTATCCAGAAACTAAAAAATTTGAACATACGGATAAAATTGTTAACGAAATAGTTAAATTAATGAAACTTAAATAAAATTTATGATTGAAAGAACTTTAATGGTAGTAAAACCTGATGGAGTAAAAAGAAATTTAACAGAAGATATAATTTCTCGTTATGAATCTGCTGGCTTGAAAATTATTAAAAGAAAAGAATTAATTTTACCTATTGAAATAGCAGAAAAACATTATGCTTCTACTGATGAACAATTAAATGGAATGGGATCTAAGACATTGTTTTCAGCAAAAGAAAATGGAACTTATGAACAAACAGTAAATAAATTTGGAACAGATAATCCAAAAAAAATTGGAATGAAATTAAGAGAGTGGATGTTACAATTTATTACATCTGGTAAAGTTGTTGCTTGCATTTTAGAAGGTGAAGATGCAGTTAAATTAACAAGAAAAATAACAGGATTTACAAATCCTGTAACAGCAGATAAAGGAACCGTTAGAGGAGATTTTGGCGAGGATTCTATAGAAGTAGCAAATAAAGAAAATAGACCTGTATATAATTTAGTTCATGCTTCTGGTGAATTAAATGAAGCAAAAAAAGAAATTGAACTTTGGTTTGGTTCAGAGTAGATTAAATGGGACTTAATTATTATTTTGTAAAAAAGAAATTAAAAGAAGTTAAAAAAAATTTTCCTGATATTGATATTAATAAAATTCAAAATGAACTTTTCCCTCTTAATAATAAAAAGAAAACAAAAAAATAATTATCTTTCAATAAGACTTCCATAAATCATTGGTAACATTATAGTTGCATCACCATAAACAAATGCTTGTTTCGCATCTGGTTTTATTTTTCTCCAACTAACAGCTTCTTTTGGTCTTGCACCACTTAAACTTCCATCATATTCTGTTGCTGTTGTAATGTATACTGCATAATCAAGACCATCCTTAAATTGATTCCACCAAATAACATGATGTTTTGATATACCACCACCAATTAATAATGCTCCAGATTTTTTAGAATTCCAAACAATATCTGAAAGAAGTTTTTCATCTTTCATAAGATTTATATTGAATTTTTTATCTTGTTGAAATTGCCATATTTGATATCCAACACTTCCATCAGTTGGTCCAGGTATAATTACTGGTATTTTATTTTTCCATGCCCAATATAAAATAGAATTTTCATTATTCAATCTTTTACCAATTTCCCAACAAAGTTCATGAGTTGATATATCTTGTTTGTCATCTGATATTTCCAATAAAAATTCCATCATTTTTTCTTCAATAATATCTCCATAAGAACTATTTGGAATAAAAATATTACCTAATCTATTTATTCCTTTTTCTGCAAGCTCTTTATCATCAGCATCAAAACTTCCTTCATTATAATCTCTAAAACATCTAGCTATATCATGATCCAAAGTACCACAAGTTGTTACTATAACATTAAACATATTATTTTTTATCATATCTTTAATTACTCCACGTGCACCAGTTGCTATTATATCAGCTGGGAAAGAAAGAAAATTAACAGAATTAACATCTTTTGTCATTTTTTCTATTACATCTGTTGCTAAAGAAAGATTTTTTGCGGTAAATCCACCACCTTCACCCATCTGTTTCATTATTTCATCAATAGAAATTCCTTTAGTTATTTCTAAATCTTTTATTGGATTCATATATTTGATTTGTATTTATATTTTAAAAACATCACTATATTGAATATCTTTATTAATTACAAAATAAGTTTTATTTTTATGATTAAAGATTTTGTTTTGAAAATATTGAAACTAAATGATATAAAAATATCTTTAAGTCAATTAGAAATTCCATCAAATCCAAAAATGGGTGATGTAAGTTTACCTTGTTTCAATTTATTGAAAGATACTGGAGAAAATGCAAAAAATTTTGCAGAAAATATGGTTAAAAAAATAAAATTACCAGAACATTATATTATTCAGAAAGTAGAAGCATTTAATGGATATGTAAATTTTTATTTTGATTATGTAAAATTATCTGAAGAAATATTGAAAAATCCTCAAAGAAATTTAAAATCAATTTTGACTCAAAATATAATGGTAGAATATTCACAACCAAATCCAATACATCCTATGCATATAGGACATGCAAGAAATCTTTTTTTAGGAGATTCTTATTCAAATTTATTAGAATTTGTAGGACATAAAGTAATACGTGCTAATTATTTTAATAATGTAGGATTACAAGTTGCAAAACTTATATTAGCATATAAATTATGGGGTAATAATGAAGAACCAAATACAAAACCAGATCTTTGGTTGTGGAAATTTTATAAAAAATTCCATGAAGAAGAATCGAAAGATGAAAAATTATTAAAAGAGACCTATATAATTTTAAAAAAATATGAAGATAATGATCCAGAAACAACAAAACTTTTTGAAAAAATTGTTGGTTGGTGTATAAAAGGTTTTGATGAAACATATAATAAATTAGGTATAAAATTTGATGTTTGTTTTTATGAAAATAATTATAGAAAATTAGGAAAAGATGTAGTATTAGAAACTTTGGAAAAAGGAATTTCATATAAAACTGACAATGGTGCAGTTTTTGCTGAATTAGGTGATGAAATACCTGGTACTATAATTCAAAGATCTGATGGTACCGGACTTTATATGACTAGTGATTTAGGATTGACTAAATATAAATTTTCCAAATATAATTTAGACAAATCTATATGGTTATCTCATGAACAGCAAAATATTCATTTCAAAAGACTTTTTAAAATATTTGAATTATTAGGATATGATTTTTATAAAAAATGTGAACATTTTTCTTACGAATGGGTTGATTTACCAGAAGGAAAAATGTCATCAAGAAAAGGAACTGCTGTAATGTTAGATGAGGTTGTTGAAAAATTAATTAATAAATCATATAATGAAATAAAAAAAAGGAATCCTGATTTGAATGAAGATGAGTTGAAAAGGTCTGCAGAAAAAATAGCAATAGGATCAATAAAATATGCCATATTAAAAATAGAACCAAAACAAAAAATTATTTTCCATTGGAATAATATATTAAGTCTTGAAGGAAATAATTGTCCTTACTTACAATATGCTTATACAAGATGTGAAAATATTTTAAATAAGGTAGATAATTTTATAAAAAAATATTCTTATTTTGAATTAAATGATCAAGAAAAAAAAATAATTAAAAATCTTTCAGAATTTGAATCTGTTATTGAATCGGCTTTTAATGGAAAGAAAATTCATTTAATTTGTAATTATGCTTTCAATATAGCTAATAATTTCAATTCATTTTATACTAAATCATCAGTTTTAAAATGTGAAAATTTAGAACAAAGAAATTTTAGAATAACTTTGGTAAAAGAAGTCCAAGAAACTTTGAAATGTATTTTTTCTATTCTTGGTATAGAAGCACCTAATAAAATGTAAATTTTAAATTTGATCTTTTTCTTCTTCAATCCATCTTTTAATTGCACTATTCATTTTTATTATAGATTCTTCTCTATTAGGATATTTTCTTTTTATTGTCATAGGAATTAAATTATTCAAGAATTCTTCCTTTGCTATATCTATAGAATTTATATTTTTTGTTTTTACTAAAATAGGTGCTCCTAATGTAATTTGTAATGATCTAGCACCAATTATACGTGCAACTTCAAATCTTGTTAATTTATCTTTTGGCCATTTCATATAATCACTTATGGTTTAAATTGATGTATTTCTTTTAGAAGATCAACATGTCCCAAAAAAAGTTGTCTACAACAATATCTTTTAAGATTTAATTCATCTAAAATTTTTCCACTAACTTCTTTATTTTCTAACCTCTTTTTATATTCTTCCCACAATTGACCTACTACCTTACCACATGTGAAACATCTAACGGGTATAATCATATAATCATCAATAGAAAAAATGTTCGTTGTTCTTATTTATAAGGTTTTTTAATAATAGGTTTTGTTGATAATTTAAAAAAAAATAATTACTAAATATTTAAAAACTAAAATCTTAAATCATTAACTTCTTAAATCCTAAAATTCTAAACTAATTTTATCAAGAGTGATATATATGAAGTTTCCATTAGTTACAAATAAATTCTGCCCAAGTTGTAGAAAACATGTAGAAGCAAAAGTTGAAATAGCTAAAAAGAAACCTAGAGGTGCTTTAACACATGGAGAAAGAGCATTCAATAGAAAATTAGCTGGTTATGGTTCTTTTCCAAGACCAAATCCAAAAGGAAGAGAAAAATCAACTAGAAGACTTGATTTGAGATTTAAATGTAAAACCTGTAATAAGAAATTTGTATCAGGAAAAGGATTTAGAGTAAAAAAGTTTAATATCCAAAGATAATGATTATTATGCAAATAGTTAAATCACCACGCAGTAGATTTGTACGTGTATTATGTAAGAAATGTAAAAATGAACAAATAATTTATAATAAAGCAATGAATGAAATAAAATGTGATAAATGTGAAAAAATAATAGCAAAACCAACTGGTGGAGAAATTATAATAGCTGCTAAAATTTTAGAAATTTTAAATTAGTTATTATTCTTTCTACGTAAGAAAATTATTAAGAATGCAATTATTTCTACTCTTCCTATCACAAATAATAACATTATCCACCATTTTAGAGTAAGTGGAGTTTCTAAATTAATTTGTCCTGTTGAGAACCCCGTAAGTGAATATGTAGATATAGATTCAAAAACTGCATTTTCAAATGAGAAACCATGAGCCACAAATATTGAAACTGAAATAAAAAGTAAGAATAAAATTATTCCAGGTAAAATCATAAAAATATTCACTTCTTTAACATCAATCACATCTCCATCATGTTTTATTTGACGTTTTTCATCATTAACAAGTTTTTTAATTACCCAAGGTACCATTTTGAAAAACATTATTACTCTGAATATTTTTATTCCTCCAGAAGTTGAAAAAGTCATACCTCCCATAAACATTAGAGCCATAATGATGAGTTTCGAAGCATCATTAAGTTCAAATATATTAATAGAAGAATATCCAGAAGTTGTTGATGATGAAATTACAGTGAACAAGGAATCTTTTATTGTTTCACCTGAAACTAAATAAAATAAAAATATTCCAACTAAAATTATAACACAAAAAATAATAAATTCTGTTTTAAATATACCACTAATTTTAGCATTTATTAATTTATTATGTATGAAGAAATTCAATGAACCTAAAAACATAGCAATTGTTATGAAAATAAACAATGGACTATCCGTAAATTTATAAAAGTCTGTTATTGGTGATAATCCACCAGTTGAAAGTGATGATAAAATCAGAGAAAGAGAATCCGATAAATTCGTGAATCCTAGTAAATATATAACAGATATTAAAATAATTGCATATAATATATAAACTAATAATACATTACTCAAAACTAATCTTATACCAATAATAATTTTATCAAGACCAAATATTCTAGACATTCCATTTATTTTTTTATCATTAGGATAGAAAAACGCTAATAAAATAAATATTATACCTACTCCACCAATCCATTGAGTTAAACTTCTATAAAGAACTAATGATTTAGGAAGTAAATCTATATCATCAATTATTGTAGAACCTGCTGTTGTATAACCACTCATACTTTCATAATAACTATTTGTAAATTGTTCTATAATACTACCTGGAAAAATTTCCAAATAAATGTAAGGTATAGATCCTATTAAACCTAAAGTGAAAAAAACAGATGTAATTAATATGGCTGAAGATTTTAAGTCAAGTTCTTCTCTTTTTGAAAATGCATTAAAAGAAAATCCTATGATAAAAAATGATACAGTTGTCAAGAAATATGAAATCAAAGCATCAGTTTCATTAAAAATAAATCCAGCTATTATTGGTAAAATCATTAATGTTCCTGCTAATTGGAGCACAAAACCCAAATTAGATAAAACCGGTCTTTTCATAATAAAAAAATTGTATTTTCCTTATAAATTATATTCTATTTATTTTTTCCTTTAAATTTTTGGACATTGTATGAATTTTTTCAGATTTTGAGTCAAAATTATTCATTTCTTCCTCAATTCTAATAATTTCATTCAATCTTACAATTCTTTCTCCAGAAATTCCAAATTTTGCATAATCACAACCTAATCCAACAGCAATATGAGCTTCAATATTATCATCTGTTTCACCAGATCTATGAGACAATATTGTTGTTTGATTATGTTTAGAAGCTTCCTTACAAAATTCAATTGAATCTGAAATTGTTCCTACTTGATTTGGTTTTACTATTACAGCATTTGTTGCTTTTTTTTCAACACTACTCAATAATCTATTAATTCTTGTAGCATAGAAATCATCACCACAAACCATTTTAGGTCTCCAACGAGAAACTGCAGTAGAAAAACTCAACCAATCATCCTCATGAAATGGATCTTCTATATACGTTATAGGGAAATCTTTAATTACATTTTCAATAAAACTAAGTTGATCATGTGAATTTATTTTTTCATCTCCATAGTTATAATAACCATTTTTATATAATTGAGAAGCTGCAACATCTAAACCTATTTTTAACATATATTTCTCTGAAATAGATTTCATTATTTCTAGAATTTTTTTATAATTAAGTGAAGTTACCCAAGCAGATTCTATATTTTTTCCATAATTGAAATTAGAGTCATTTTCATTTAGTATATGACTAATTTCATTATATGCTTCAGATATTTTAAATAATGATTTTGTGAAACTTTTTTGATGAGTTGGTAAAAATAAAAATTCTTGAAATTGATTCTTTCCATTCCATCCACCAACAATATTACAAAGTGGTTGAGGTATTTTTGGAATTGTTCCAAATTCCTTTTCAATATATTTCCAAATTTCCATATTTTTTTCTAATGAAAAAGCCTTCAAAAATGCTGAAGAAATAGCTATTGCAAGATTACCACCTATTTCCCTAAAATGTATTGTTTTATCTACTTTCCTTAAAAAAATATCAACATCTTTTTGTCCCTTAAAATATTCTGAAATAAATAATCTTTTTATAACATTAAATTTCCTTATAGCATCATCTGTTTTCATTTGATATGCTTCATATTTTCCAATACTTGTTCCCATTGGAGCTGAAGATTTAACAGTTCCTTTTTCTGTTCTTATTTCAATTTCAATTGTTGGCTGAGCTTTTGAATTTAATACTTTTCTTGCTTCTATTTTTAATATTTTCATAATATCATTTACCTAAAGAATATTTTAATAATTTCAATGGTGTGTAATTATTTAATCTTCCCTTTTTCACATGTTCTTCATCAAATTTCTTAACATAATCCTTATCAATTCCATTTACAAAAACAGGTACTTTTCCTGGCATATGTTTCTTTAAAATTGATGATGTTATATGATCTGTTGTGAAAATAACAACTCCTTTAAATTTTCTAAAAATTTCCATTTTCTTATCTAACAATTCAAGTGATTTTACCTTTTCATCAAAATTTCCATCATGAGAAGCTTCATCAATAGGACCTTTTATATGAACAAAAATAAAATCATGATCTTCTAAAACAAAACATATATTCTTAAAAATGAAATCCAATGATTCTTCAAATGGAACATCTGGTACTTTTATAGATTCAAAACCTGCTAATATACAAGCACCACGATCAACTCCAGGTTCACTAATACAAAATGGTTTTACACCAAATTTTTTAGAAAAACATGGTAAATTATGTAAATTATTTCCACCTTCACGCATTAAAATATAATTTGCAGGAGGAATTCCATCAGAAATTCTTTTTGAATTAATTGGATGATGTTTAAGTACTTTATGAGTCTCTTTTATAAAATTTTGTAAAATTTTAGCACTAAATAAACCCTCATGTCCTTTTCCAGAAATTTTAATGGGAAATTTCCCTACTTCAAGTGGATCATTTAAAACAATATTATCACTTAATCCCATTTTCAACATTAAAACAGCACGATGCCCATATGTTCTACTAAATTTGAAAGGAATTCCAATAGATACATTATCATTTATATATTTTACAAGTTCATTCAAACCTTCAATATTTCTTCCAACACGTCTATCTATAATTTTCATATTTTGATCAATAGTTGAAAAATTACATCTAATTGCAAGCCATCCTTGTTTATATGGAATATCATTACCAATTGCTTCAAGTGGACCTCTTATTGGTTTAAATTTTTCAAGATTATATCCAAGTAAAGATATTGCAGCAACATGACTTATACTTGAATTAGCTAATCTATCCCAATATTTATTTGGAACTACTATCAATTCTCCAGATACACCTTTAGAAGTTAAGTAATCTACATTTTTCATATTGGCTTTTGATAATGGTGTTTCATTTTTCTTATTAGGTGTATCTGCCATACCATCTACTACAATGAATACTATTTTTTCCTTTTTCATTTATAATAATTATAATTGTAATTAATAAATTATTTTGGTAATAGGTTTTATATTAAAAATGTCTGTATTAAAAGTAAACTAAATTTCAAAATTTTAATATAAAATATAATAATTATATAATATTTTAATCATTGATAAAATAAAAAATATTTAAATTTTATAAATTTATTCATTAATTAAAATTTATTTCAAAATAATATTTTTTTGTATGTTTTTACATAATTTTTTAATAAATAATCAAATAGTAAAACTTGATTTATCTTTATTTGGTCCATACGCTTCGAAACCCTTTCCAGTTAATTCATTAGCAAATTTAATTGTATCATCTCCATGAACACAAAATATTTTTTCTGGATTTATTTTATTAATAAAATCAAGTATTCCTTGTCTTCCAACATGTGCAGAAAAATCTAATCTTTTAACTAAAACTTTTGATTCTACATCCATTCCTTGTCCAATATATCTTCCATTATCTAATAATGATTTTCCAACACTATTTGGTGCTTGCCACCCAGTAAATGTTACTGAAGAAGATTCATCATTATAAAGTCTGCTCATATAGAAATTTATTGGACCACCATCCATCATTCCAGAAGTTGTAATTATAGCACAAGGATTTCTTATAATTTTATTTCTATGTTTATTACCTGCTACAAATTTTACTTTTTTCATAACATTACTAAGTCCATCTTTATCATTTAATAATGTATTATTATTATTAATTATTGTAGTTGCTTTTTTTGCCATACCATCCATATAAACAGGATAATCAATTCCTCGTTGTTCTAATACAAGTAATAATTCTGCAGCTCTTCCAACAGCAAAAGATGGTATCATTGCAATACCCCCACTTTCTATTGTAGTTGTTACTATGTCAATTAATTCTTTTTCTTGTGACTCTCTACTTGGATGATCTTTATCACTGTAAGTAGATTCTGTTATTAATATTTCTGTATTAGGCACATTATCATCAAATTTTTTTAAAAGTCTAGAATCAATTGATTGAAAATCTCCAGTGTAAAGAATTTTCTTTTTATCTGCTCCATAATCAAAATGAATCATTGAACTCCCTGGTATATGACCAGCATCAAAAAAATTAACTTTAGAATCTTTAAAATTGAAAGGTTTCCTATATTCTACTCTTTTAAATCTCCTCAATGTTTGTATAACATCTTCATTTGTGAAAGGTAATGAAAAATTATCACCTTTAATATTTCCCATTTCTTGAATATTAATTTTTACAGAATCATAAAGAAGCATTTCAGTTAATTCTGGAGTACATGGAGCTGAATAAACAGGAATTCCAGGATTAGGTTTTGTTATAAGTGGCAAACTTCCACAATGATCGAAATGTGCATGGGATAAAAAAACAGCATCAACTTTTTCTTTTGGTTGTATAGGTGGTGTTGATGGAGTAGTATTTGTATTTCCACCAAAATCTAATATAAATTTACTTTTTCCACTATCAACCAATATTGAACTAGAACCTATTTCATTTATAGCTCCTAAAAAATCTAATCTAGTCATTATTAAACACTCATTTTATAAAAAATATATCAAAGTTTATCTTCATTATCCTCTTCATCAGGATCTTTCATAGCTTTTTCTATTTCTTGATTAGGTTCTTGACCTTTTTCTTGTTCTTCTTCAATTCCAAGTCCAGTCTCCCTTTCAAAAGGAGATTCTGTAACCTCTCTAGCCTTTTCTTCAAAATAAGCTTCACTTTTCTCCTGATTACCTGATATATCATCTTCTAATTTTTTTAAATCTTTATTTTTCTCTATCATAACTAATAATAAAATTGAATTAGTATATTAATATATCTTAGGAAAATTACCATAACTAATAAAAAAACTTGATTTAATATATTATTATGAAAATTGAAGAAATGTTAAAAATTATAAATAATGTTGCTGAAGAAATTGTAACAGAATCTGAATTAATAACACTTTTACAAAGTAAAAAAAATATAAATATTTATGATGGATTTGAACCAAGTGGAATGGCACATATTGGTTCTGGTATATTACGTGCAATTAATATAGAAAAATTGCAAAAAATTGGAGTAAATTTTAATATTCTTATTGCAGATTGGCATGCTTGGATTAATAATAAATTAGATAGTGATTTAGAAAATATTCAAAATTCAGGAAAATATTTAATTGAAGTCTGGAAAGCATTTGGTGTAAAAGATGTAAATATACATTGGTCAAGTGATTTTGTAAAAAATCCAGATTATTGGAAAAAAGTTATTCAGATTGGAAAAATAACATCAATGAAAAGAGCTGAAAGAGCTATATCAATTATGGGTAGAAAGAAAGGAGAAATGAAAGAAATTTCTCAATTATTTTATCCAATAATGCAAGTTGCTGATATTTTTGAATTAGATATTGATTTAACACAACTTGGATTAGATCAAAGAAGAGCATGTATACTTGCACGTGAAGTTGCTGAAAAAATGAATTGGAAAAAACCAGTAATGGCTAATCATCATATGTTAATGGGACTTGAAGGTGTGAAAGTAGCAGAAGGTTATGATGAAAATCAAATAATTGACGAAGAAGTTAGTTCTAAAATGTCAAAAAGTAAACCAAATAATGCTATATTTGTACATGATACTGAAATTGAAATAAGTAAAAAAATATCTAAAGCATTTTGTCCAGAAAAAATTGTAAAAAATAATCCCATATTAGAATATAATAAATATATAATTTTCAATAAAATAAAAGAAGTAAAAATAGAAAGAGATAACAAATTTGGTGGAGACATTTTTTATAAGTATTATAATGAAATGGAAAATGATTTTATTTCTGGAAAACTTCATCCAATAGATTTGAAGAATTCAACATCAATTAATATTTCAAAAATAATTGAGCCTATAAGAAAACATTTCGAGAATAATACAAAAGCAAAGGAAATTTATGATATTCAAAAAAAATCTAAAATAACTAGATAATTTATAATTAGAAATTAAATTTATTTTATGCTTGATATAAAATTAATACGAGATTCTTTAGATATAGTAGAAAAAAATCTAAAAAGACGAAATAATACAGAAAATATAAAAATGTTAAATGAAGTTATTTTATTAGATAAGAAATGGAGAGAAAAATTAGAAGAAACAACTAAATTAAGATTTGAAAGAAATAAAATTAGTATGGAAATATCAAAACAAAAAAAAGAAGGAAAAAATATAGATAATTTAATGAAACAAGCTATTAAAATTCCAAAAGAATTGGATATTTTAGAAAAAGAAACAAAAAAAATTCAAGAAAATGTAAAAAATATTTTAATGAAATTACCAAATCTTTTACATGATTCTGTTCCAGATGGTAAAGATGAATCACAAAATAAAGAGATAAAAATAATTGGTAAAAAACCTGAATTTGATTTTAAACCAAAAGATCATTTTGAAATATTAAAAGATTTGAATATGATTGATTCTGAATCTGGTGCAAAAGCAGCAGGTCATGCATTTTTTTATTTAAAAGGTGATATTGTATTACTTGATATTGCATTACAAAAATTTGCATTAGATTATTTATTAAAAAAGAATTTTACTATTGTTGAACCTCCATTAATGTTAAATTCAGATTCAATTATGGGTGCTATAGATATGGATGATTTTAAAGAACAAATTTACAAAATAAATGGAGAAGATTTATTTTTAATTGGTACTTCAGAACATTCAATTGTAGCAATGATGAAAGATAAAAATTTAACAATTGATGAACTTCCAATTATGTTTGCTGGTATAAGTCCATGTTTTAGAAAAGAAGTTGGTTCTCATGGAAAATATACAAAAGGACTTTTCAGAATGCATCAATTTAATAAAATTGAACAATTTATTTTTTGTAAACCAGAAAATTCTTATGAATGGTTTGAAAAATTACAACAGAATACAGAAGAAATTTATAATAATTTAGGTTTGTATTATAGAGTTATGGAATTATGTACTGGTGATATTGGAGTAAAAGCAGCAAAATCAATTGATATAGAATGTTGGATGGCTGATAATACTTTTAGAGAAGTTTCTTCTAATTCTAATGTTACTGATTATCAATCTAGAAGATTGAATATAAAATATAAAGAAAAACAAGGTCAAAAATCAATTGGATTTTTACATACTTTGAATAATACTTCTATTGCTACAAGTAGAATAATGGTTGCTATTTTAGAACAAAATCAACAAAAAGATGGTAGTGTAAAAATACCAAATAAACTTATTCCTTATATGAATGGTATAAAATATTTGAAAAAAAATAATTAATCATATTTAATTTAAAAAATAATATTATCCAATTAAATAATTTATTATAAATAATGAATCTCCAAAATATAATGTAAATAGAAACGCTATTGGAAATGCTGGAATAAATCTTATACCATCTTTAATCCAAATTGTTTTTCTTCCAGAATTTTTTATTTTATTTAATTGTTTTTCAGTTATTCCAACTATTTTTTTTTCGTCAAGAAGCATATCACCTACACATAATTTAGAAATTGGTATTTTTCTTTTGAAACCAAAATCTTCAACACTTTTAGCAAATTTATATAATAAGAAAAGAAAAGAAGTTATAAAAACTGGAAGTAAAATACCTTTAATAATTTCATAAATGTTTAAAACATTAACAAAATAATTTAAATATAAAATTATACCTGAAAATAAAATAGAAGTAGAAATAATTAAAGAATAAAATATATTGGAAGAATTTTTTATTTCAGATATACATTTGATTAATAATTTTTTATTCCTTAAAACAATAATAACAACATAAAATAACATATAAACTGCTCCTAACATGAAAACATTAAATAAGAAACTTATACCAATTGGTAATAATGTTGTAACAAAATTTCCAAAAACACCTATACCAATTGATGGAATTAAATAACCCATTAATCCAAGTAAAACCATATCAGCACCTCCCCATTGACCTTTTTTATAAAGAATATAACCAAATGCAAATAATCCTATTCCAGTTATTCCAGATATGAAAAATAAATTATAATTACCAGTAATAATTGCTTTTAAAATAACTGCTGGTATTCCTACAATCATTATAGCATAAAATACTTTGTCAGGAACTTCTGTAGTTTTCAAATCGTAAATTGAAGCTATTATAGAACCTATTAATGCTGTTAAGAAAATTATTTGATCTAACATTTAATAAAAATAGTTATCTATATTTCTTAAAGCCTATGCTATTAGCAACTAATCTAAAACATCTTCTACAATAATTAATACCATAACTAGTTATCACACCACTATGGTTTAAACATCTTCTACAAATTTTTGTTGCTTTACCAAATTTTTTTGAAATAAATATCACCTAAAATTTAACTACCAATATTTCCAAGTACTGTAAGAAATTCATCTGTGTTCAACTCCATCATTTTATACATTCTCTCCAAAACCATATTATAAACATCTTTATAATTACCATGGAGTTCTGCCTTTGCTAATATTACTCCAGATAATTTAGATGTTATTTCTATTATTGTTTCATCTTCAGACAATTTTTACACCAAATTTTTGAATAAGCCATTCACATACTTCCTCTTTATTTAATTTATGATTCTTATTTATTAGTCTTTGTTGTATCCTTCTTTTTTTAATTCTGAATCCTGCTCTAATTAAAGATGCAGAAACTCCAATACCCATTAATCCAACATCATGAGAATATTTAATTCCTGGGATTTCAATATACTCTTTTATACCAATATTTATATTTCCATCAATATCTATCTGACCTTTTCTAAGTATGTTCTCTACAGCACCAATAGATTTCTTTAAAAATTCTTCAGCTTCATTATTTCTTAAAGTTATTTTTACTCCAAGAGGTCTACCTTTTGGAACATTAAAAGTACTCCTTCTTTTTGATCTTGTAATAACTGGTTTAAGATTTGTTAAAATTTCTAAAAGTTTTTTTGATCTTTCAATTTTTTGTTTATCATCACCACATCCAATATTTAGAGTCACTTTATCTATTTTTATTTCTTTCATTTTAGATTTTTTCATTTCATTTTCCATTTTATTCACCTATTTTTATTACTGGTTTTGTTTTACCAACAACAAAAAATCTATCTTTCAATATAGTTTGTTTATTTCCATCAAATTCACAAATAACATTTGCAGCTTCACGTGAACTCGCTTTTTTAATTTCTTTTAATGTTCCAATTAGACCAGCCTGATTTCCTTTTGTAATTATACCAACTACACCTTTTTCTAAAGGAATATGATCAATAATTTTCATTGAAGGAATTTCAATTATTATTGTATCTCCAGTTTTGTATTTTTTATCATCTATTAAAATATTTTTTCCATCATGTAAATTTAATTGTGTTTTTCCATTTTGAATTGTTGTTTTATTAATTATTTTACAAATTTTCTTCTTTGATTCTTGATCAGAAATTTCAATAACACTTCTAAATTTAGATGTTGGAACTACTCTATAATTCTTCTTCAATTTCGGAATTGATATAACATCAAATAATCCAACACCATAAGCATAATCTTTTCTTATTTTACCATCAATTAAAATATTTTCTTTATTTACAATCTTTCTTACATCTTTTGCTATATCAACTATATTTAATATATCTCTAATTAAAATTTGTAAAGGAATTGATTCGAGTTTTTTATGAGGACCTGGTCTTGTAGATACAGTCCAAGTTAATTCTTTTCTTGGAATTTTCCAAAATTTTGGTGCTTTTATTCTTTTTAAGTGCATTTGTATCACATTTTATTATTTAGATGGAGATTTTTGAACTTTTGGTTCTTTAATTTCATTTTTTTCTATTTTTGGTTTTATTTGCTCAGTTTTTTTAATAGGTATTTTTACTTCTTTAACTTTTCTTAAAAGTATATCTCTCCTTTTTTTATCATTTAAATTCATATTTATAACAACAACATTAATTGATTTTATTGGGACTTGTTTTTCTGTTCCTACTGTTTTTTTTAATTTAATTCCGGATAAGAATATATTACCTTTTTTATTATTAATTTCTTCAATTGTTGCAGTTTTTCCTTTAAATTTTCCACGCATTATTTTAACTTCATCTCCTTTTCTAACACCAATTGATCTTCTATTATATTGGTTTCTTAATTCTTTTGATAAATGAGCACACATCATTTTTATCACACAATTATTGTAGATATTTTTCCTATTGTAGAAAATCTTTCAATTGCTTCTTTTGCAACTGGTCCTTTAATTTCAGTTCCTTTTGGGGATCCAGTTTCATCAGTAATAATAGCAGCATTATCTTCAAAAGAAACTCTTGTTCCATTTTTTCTCCTATATTCTTGTTTTTGTCTTATAATAACTGCATCAAACATTTGATGTCTTGATTTTGCATTACCTTCCTTAACAGTAACTCTAATTTTAGAAGCAACACCAGCTAAAGGTTGTCTATTTTTAACTCCATGATAACCTCCAACTGAAATAATTTCAATTATTTTTGCACCAGTATTATCTGCACAATTAATTCTTGATCCAACATTTAATGATTTATTTATTCTTGCTTTAATTGCTTTCATTTTTTATTCACCTTTACTTGTTTTTTCAATAACAACAAAAGATTTTGTTTTACTCAAAGGTCTACATTCGGCTATAATAGCTAAATCTCCTTCTTTCGCTGCTATACAATTTGGATTATATGCAGATATTCTAGAATGCCTTCTTTCATATCTTTGATATTTTGGAATCCATTGAGTGTAATCTTTTTCAATTACAACTGTTTTTTGGGATTTAGAAGATATAACCTTCCCTTTAATTATATTTCCTCTAACAGGTAATTTACCATGAAATGGACATTTTTTATCTTCACAATCTTCTTTTGGTTTATTAACATCAATTCCTATATATCTTGCATTGTTATTCATAGATATTTCATTTGAAAAGTATGTTTAAAAAGATTTTGAGTCGATAGGCTTTGTGTCTAAATATAAAAATTAGTTATTTTTAATACAAAATTTAAAAATTAATAATTTTTATTAAATTAGTATAAAATTGATTTTTAATATAAAAAATTCACCATTTCACATTTTTTTTCTTTATTCTATCTTCTGGACGGCCAATAATTACTTTTCCATTTACCTGTACTTTTTTTTTGTCTGGTAATATAAATAAAAAAATACAATCTTTCTTAATCATAACTTTATCCTTTCCTTTTATATCAATAATAAACGTACTATAAGTTTCATCAACAACTCTACCACTTATTTCATTAAGAGAATTTTTTGATTCAATAATTTTAACTTCAAGTCCAATTAATTCATGTTTAACAAGATTTTTAGGAGTTATTGACATATTAAAAATTGTTTAATAATTTTAAATATCTTCATATCATTTGTTTATTTATGGAAATAAAAGAATATATTGAAAAAATTGGAATGAAACCATTAAATGAAAAAAAAACATTTAAATCAACAACGTATTTTATATAAGAAATTAAAAAATGAAAAAACAAATAAAAAACTATTTAAATTACAAAATCCATCTAATAAAAAAAACCAAAAAAATTAGAAAATAAAAATATTGAATATATTTTTACTGACTCTCAACATTTATCATTTAGAAAAAACTTAATTAATACATATACTTGTAAATTTGATACTTCAACTTCAAAAAAATAATTGAAAAAAATATATGAAGAAAGAAAAAAAGTTCAATTTATTAAATAATTTTTATTCAATTTCAATTTGACTATTTGGATAACCTAATTTAATTAAAATTTCTTTAACAGCGTCTACATGATTACCTTGTAATTCAATTACATCATTTTTAAAAGTACCACCACAAGCTAATTTTGATTTTAATTGTTTAGAAACATTTTTTCCATTATTACAACCTTTTACAATTGTAGTAATTTTACGATATCTTCTTTTTTCAGTAATAATTTTAATTTTTTGTTCTGTTTTTTCAATTTGAATACAGACACAAAGTGATGGTTTTGGTAAACCACATATTTTACATACTTCTTCAGCAGTCATTATTTTTTCTTTACTCCAATATTTTTTTTCTTTTTTTCTTTTTGAATTGTTATTATTCTAGCTATAGCTCTTTTCAATTCATGAATTTTACCTGTATTTTTAGTTGGTTTACCCATTCTAGTATTACCAACTTCTTTCATTAATTCTAATTTTAAATCAGAAAGTTTTGAAATTAAATCATTTGTATTCATTTCTCTTAATTGTTTAGGTCTAATTATTGTCATTTTTAAAAATACTTCCCTTAATATATTAATGATTTTCTTTAGTTTAAATAAATAATTATTCTATTTAGTTTATGAAAATTAAAGATTCAAAATCTTTTATAATTTCATTAATTATTATAATATCTATATTTACTTTATCTGTTTCATTTTTCCTTCAATCTCAAAAAATAAATGATATTACAAATGAAATTACAGATTATAAAAATATAACTTCAAATTCAACATATGAAGAATTTAATTCACACACTCAAAATTCTATTAAAACGTAATTTTAATATTTTTATAGAAAATTTAATATTTTAATTTATAAAAAATATAAATTAATTTTCTTTCATTTTATCTATTTCAGTTACTTCTTTAATTGTTTTATTTTTCATTATAACTTCGTTAGGAGAATTTTTCATTATTCTTACTGTTACTCCAACAACACCAGGTTTCATTGATGCTCTTATATATCCTTTATCAACAAGTTTTTCAGCATAATCACCAGAATGTGCTATAAATCCTTTTTGGAATTTTTGAAATCTAGATCTTTCACTTCCAGCTAATTTTCCAGCAACTCTAATTGAAATTCCAATAGCACCAGCTTTCATAACTTCAGATAAAATGAAATTACAAACTTTTTTAAAATTAATTCCTTTTTCAAGTGATTTTGCAATTTTGTTTGCAACTATATTTGCGTCAAGAAATGGTTCTTCAATTTCTTTAACATCTATAAGAGGATTATCTATTTGGAATTTATTTTTTAATTCATTTGATAATTCATTTATTTTTCTACCAGATTTTCCTATAACAATACCTGGTTTATTTACAAATATTATAATTCTAGTTCCAAGTGAAGTTCTTTGAATAGTTGTATGACTATATCCAGCTCTGTTAAATTTTTCTTTCATATATTCTTCAATTTGAGATTCATGTATTCCTTCTTTAACAAAAATATTTCCTATAGACATTAATTTTCCTCCAATATAACAGATATATTTGTAATTTTGGCTTCTCTTCCTCTATATTTTGCAAGACTTTTAGGTCTTATGTATCTAAAACCTCTATCTGCTTTTATTATTCTTATAAATAATTTTTCTGTATCCATATTTTTTTGTTTTGCATTTGCTTCAGCTGATTTTAAAAGTGTTAAAAATGCATGAGTTGTTTTTGGCATTTGTTTTCCATCAAGTGTTATTTTTTTGTCTAAAAGATCTTTTAAAATATTTTTTGCTTTCTTCAATGTTTTCTTTCTTATTGTATCTGAAATTTTCATAGATTCTTTGAAAGATATTCTTTCTCCTTTAAACTCTGCTCTTACATTTTTAATAAGCATTTATTTCACCGACACATTTTTAGATCCTCTTGAAGCTCCAATACCAGGAGAGGAATGATTTACAGTTTTAACTGGAATAGCAAATTCTCCAAGTCTATGTCCAATCATTTTTGGTTCTATTACTAATTGAAACCATTCTTTACCAGTATAAACACCAAATTTTATTCCAATCATTTCAGGTAGAATAATCATATTTCTTACATGGGTTTTATGAAATTTATCTGGATTCTTTCTTATTTTTTCAAGAAGTATCTTTTCATCAGTATTTAATCCTCTATTTAAAGTTCTTCTAGACCTTGAATCAATTATTTTTTTAAATTCTTCTATACTTAACTTTTTTATTTGTTCAGTATTTAATCCTTTTAATTTAAATTCTCTAGGCATATATATCACTAATTATTTTTTCTGTGCGGCTCCTTTTCTAATTCCTACTCTTTTTGCTGCAATACTTCCAACTTTAGATCCAGGTGAAGCATGTCTTGAAACTGTTTTACTTGGACGAGGTCTTTTACTTCTACCACCATATGGATGATCAGTTGGAGTCATAGCAACACCAGCAGATCTTGGATAAAGTTTTCCTTTTGCATGTTTAGCATGCCATTGATGACCTACAGATACCCAAGGTTTATCTATTCTTCCACCACCTGCAGCAATTCCAACAGTTGCTCTACAAAATGGATTTAGTTCTTTTACTTTACCATTTACAAATTGTAATAAAACTTTTTTTGAAGTTTTACTTAAAATTGTTGCAAAGGTTCCGCTACTTCTACAAATTTTTGGTCCTGAACCTGGAAAAGTTTCAATAGCAAAAACATTTACACCTTCTGGAACTTCAGAAACAGAAACAACATTTCCATTTTTGATATTTTTCCCATAAATAACATTATCTCCAATATGCATTCCTTCTGTTGCAATTTGAATAATTTTATCCCCTTTTTCTGATTTAATAATTGCTAAAGGAGCTGAATGAAAAGCATCTCTATCAATATCAATAACTTTTGCTTTCATATTTCCAAAAGGTAAATAATTAACTTTACCAATAGATCTATGTGATGGTGATCTATAACGTGGTCCTCCTGCACCTCTTGCTTGTGGAATAATTCTTTTACCCATATTTACACCATACCAAGTTTTACTGCAACATCTATTGCTTTATTCTTTTTATTTAATTTTATGTAAGCTTTTTTTAATCCTTTCATTGTTATTTCCGTATTAACTTTATCAACTTTAACATTAAAAGCTTCCTCAAAAGCATTTTTAATTTTTATTTTGTTTGATTTTCTATCTACAATAAAAACTATTTTATTTTCTGATTCAACCATACCAACAGATTTTTCAGTCATATGAGGATATTTCAATGTTTTCCATACATCCATTTTATTCACCTAATTTTTCAATCGCTGATTTTGTAAATATTGTAAGTCTTCCTGGTTTTGCTCCTGGGGCAAGATACTCAGTTGATAAATTTTCAACTCTACATACATTTGAACCAGAAATATTTTTAACTGCTTTTCCAATTCCTTCATCATTACTAATAATAAATAATGGTCCAACTTTATTTTTATATTTTCTTCCACGTAATTTTCCTTTTCCTGCACGTATTTTTCTTTTTGTAATTCTTTCAATTTCTTTCTCTAAACCAATTTTAATTAAAAATTCTTTCAAGTTTTTTGTTTTTGTAATTTTTTGTAAATCATCAATAACAACTATTGGAACTTCTATATTTCCAATTCTATGTCCACGTTTCTTTAAAATTTCTGATTCTGCTGTAGCTGCAATTGCGGAATTAATTGCTTTCCTTTTTTCTTTATTATTTATTGAAGTTTTCCATATTTTTTCTACCAATGGTGCATGAGCAGTTCTTCCTCCTCTTGTACTTGTAACAAATCTAGCTGTCATGTTCAAGAATGGAACAGTTTTTCCATGAAGTCTTGGTAGTCTTGCCATTTCTTTATTCATCATAGTATATCTATGTCTTCTATAACCATGATAATGAGCTGATGTTCTTTTCCCAGCCATTTTATCAGATCCATAAGGTTGTCTTTTATTTGACCATATAACTAAAACAGCTCTTTTAATTAAATCTTCACGAATAGGTTCATTAAAAACTTTTGGTAATTTTATTTCTTCTTTCTTTGAACCTTGTAAATCAATTATATTTGCTTTCATAAAAATCACTTAGAAATATATCTTATATCAGATATTTGAATTTTAACTTTTGGAGGTCTTATTGCAGATCTTAAAGAAATTAATCTTTTCTTTGGACCTGGAATAGATCCTGAAATAAGAACAAAATCACTTTTCAAAATACCATATTTATGGAAACCAGATTTTGGAATAATTTCTTTACCTGATCCAATTTTCATTATTCTTTTATTTAATTCAGTTCTTCTTTGATATCCCATCTGACCAGCATGTCTTACAGTAAATCTTAATTTTCCTGGTATTTGTCCACCAATAGCACCGACGTGTCTAAGTTTTTGTTTTGCATGTCTATTTTGAATTGCAACACCAAATCTTTTTACAGGTCCTTGAACACCTTTTCCAATTGTTACAGAAATTGTATCTATAGCTTCTCCTTCCTGTAAAACATCTTGAATTTTTATATCTTTACCTAATAATGTTTTTGAAAATTCTAATTTATCTTTTATATTATTTCCACCAATTCCAATTTCAAAAATTTCTGGTCTTTTTTTTGCAAATGCTGTTTTTTCTGGTGAAGTACAAACAATAAATTTCAAATCAGAAATTTTTTCAATATTCTTTTCAATAAATTCAATTTTTTTATCAGTTTTATAATCACCTATTTTAATTTTTCTAGAAATATTTTTTGGAAGTTCTTTTGAAATTATATCACTCAAAACTTTTGGACCTTCAACAGAATTTCTATAAGCACGAATACCAATAATATTCAATGGTGGACATTCTAATATAGTAACTGGAATTTGAATTTCTTGACCAAATGTAGGTGATGTTTTTCTAGAATCTACAATCATAGTATGAGTCATACCAGCTTTATATCCAGCAAATCCTACTGTTTTTGGTTTATCAGATTTAGCAAAAGCACTAATTGTTTGATAAATACGTTTAGCCCTTTTTCTAGGGTAGTAAGCCATTGAACCTCTTTTAGGTCTTTTAATTGAAGGCATATTATCAACTTATGATATAATCTCTTACCAAGTAATCAATAAAAAGCTTCCCAACCATCTATTTTTATGGAATTTTCAGAAAAAATAGATCAAGAAACACAATGTCTTTTTTGTAACATATCAAATAATCAAGTAAAAATTTTCAAAGTTCATGAAGATTCTAATAGTATAGCATTTCTAGATATTAATCCACGTTCTAAAGGAATGATAATTATTATTCCAAAAAAACATTTTAATGAAATGAATGATGAATATGATATTTCTAAAAAACTTTTTGAAGTTGCTCAAAAAATTTCAAATAAAATTAAAGAAAAATTAAAAGCTAAAAATGTAAATCTTTCAATTATAAATATTCCAGATATAAAACATTTTCATATTAGACTTTATCCAATATATGAAAATGAAAAACCACTTATTGAAAATAATCCAATTAAAATATCAGAAGATGAGTTGAAAAATATTGCAGCTGAACTTAATGAAGAATCTGTAGAATATCAGGTAGAAGAGAAAGAAGATATAGAAATATCTGAATCTAAAATTGAAACAATAGTAGATGATTTTATTAAAGATGATCATAAAAATTTTGAAGAAAGTTTGGAAAATCAAGTAATTAAAGGAAGAAGAAATTAATTTTGTAATTTATTATATTTTAATATTTTTTTAAAAATAAATCATTTAAATATTAATTTATTAAAATTTTAATTGTAAATAAATTAATAGATTTTGTATATAATATTTTTAATATTATTAATAAAATATAATTTATCAAAATATTTCCAATAATTTCAAATATTAAAAATAATAACAATATAATATTTAAATTATATTTTTATTTCATTTATATTATCAACACAAATCCAACTAGACATATTTCCAAAACCTTTTTTATTAATATTAAATGGTTTAATTTTTCTAGGATTTTTTAGAAATATTAAAATACAATAATTCTTTTCCTCATTAATTTTAATAAATTTAGAAATATCTTCAATAGAAATACATATTTTATTTTTATAAATATTAAAAATTTTTTTAATTTTTTTAGGTGTTAAATTAGAAAATTGTATAACTTTATAAACTGTTGCTTTAACTGAAACTTCACTTCCAGAATTTTTAAAATAAATAATTTCTCCAGATTTTATTCTATCCCATGGAGCATATTTTGATTTGTAAAATCTAGAATCTATTTTCTTTTGTCCTGATAAAATTTTTGATGTTAATCCTAATGATTTATTCATTATTGCTAAATGATTCATATCTTGATAATAATAAATATATAATTATTTAAAATCTATTAAAAAGTTATTATTAGGCGCCGATAGTATAGTCTGGTAGTACACTAGCCTTCCAAGCTAGCTGCACGGGTTCAAATCCCGTTCGGCGCACTAAAATAAGATAAAATTAAAGTTTTTAAGTTCTAAAATTGTAAATTGATATTATGTTACATGATAATTTAGCTGATATGTTGTCTATAATTAAGAACGCAGACAAGATAGGTAAAAGAGAATGTATTATTCCAGCTAGTAAAATGATTAGAGCAGTTCTAAATATTTTCAAATCTAAAAATTATATAAAATCATTTGATTTTATTGAAAATGGAAAGTCTGGAAAATTTAAGATTGATCTTAATGGAAAAATTATTGATTGTAATGTTATAAAACCAAGATTTTCTGTTAAAGTTGATGAATATGAAAATTGGGAAAAAAGATTTTTACCAGCAAAAAATTTTGGTACTTTAATTGTAACAACACCAAAAGGTATTTTTGATCACAAGAAAGCTCAAGAATCTGGTGATGGTGGAAAATTAATTGCATTTGTTTATTAGGTGATTTTAATGGTTTCCAAAGAATATATTATACCAAAAGATGTAACAGTTGAGATTATTAGTAATGAAATAATAGCAAAAAAATCTAATAATGAAGTTCGTAAAAAATTAATTTATAATAAAGAAATAAAAATAGAAATTATTAATGAAAAATTCAAAGTTTCTTCAAAATCTGATAAAAGAAAAATAAAAGCTCAAGTTGGAACAATTATAGCACATACAAAAAATATTGTTAATGGTGTAATTGAAGGTTATACTTATAAAATGAAAATTATATATTCACATTTTCCAGTTACTATAAAAATTGAAAACAATAAAATTATGATAAATAATTTTCTAGGTGAAAGAATTCCTAGAATATCAAAAATTGTAGGATCTACTCAAGTAAAAATTGAAAAACAAGATGTAACTATAACAGGAAGAAATTTAGAAGAGGTTTCTCAAACAGCAGCTAATTTAGAACAAACATGTAGAATTGTAGGTTATGATAAAAAAGTATTTCAAGATGGGATTTATATTACAAGTAAAAATGACTGAAAGACTTAAAAATAAGGTTTGACAATTAAATAAAAGTGATTTTATGGTAAATTCTCGAAAAAAACCAAGTTTCAGAAGATGGATGTCATATTCATATTCTAGAGTTTCAGAAAGTTGGAGAAGACCAAGAGGAAAAACAAATAAAATAATAAGACATGAAAAAGGAAAATTTAAAATGCCTTGTATTGGATGGGGTTCTAATTCAGCTACACGTAATCTTCATCCAAGTGGATTTTATGAAATTGTTGTTTGTTGTGTTAATGATTTAAATAATATTGATAAAAAAACTCATGCTGTAAAAATATCTGCAACTGTTGGTAGAAAAAAACGTACTGAAATTTTAAAGAAGGCAAATGAAATGAAGATTAAAATATTAAATAAAACGGATAGGTTTAATTAGATGACAAATTTCCAAAAAAGACTTGCAGCAGATATTTTGAAAGTAGGTAAGAAAAAAGTTTATATGAATCCACAAAAAGTATCAGAAATTTCAAAAGCAATAACACGTGCTGATGTAAGAAGATTAATTATGAAAAATACTATAAAGAAAAAATCAAGTAAAATTAAAAAACCCAAGATAAATAAAACTAAAAGAAGAAAACATGGTTCCAAAAAAGGAAAGAAACATTCTATTATTACTTCAAAAAGAAAATGGATTAATACTATTAGACCACTTAGAAGAGAACTTAAGGTATTAAAAACATCTCAAAAAATAGAAGATAAAACATACAGAAAAATGAGATTATTAGCAAAGGGTGGAATGTTTAGAAATCGTTCACACTTACGTTTATATTTGGAACAACATAATTTATTAAAAAAAGAATAAATTAGTATTTAACTAAAAACAAAAACATAAAAACACAAATTCTAAAGTTTTTGAAATAGAAAGAAGGTATTTAATATGAAAATTTCTCCAACATTCAAATTCCAATTTAAAAGAAGAAAAGAAGGAAAAACAGATTATAAAAGAAGAATGAAATTATTAAATTCAGGAAAATCTAGATTAGTTGTAAGAAGAAGTAATAATTATATTCAAGTTCAAATTGTTAATTTTGATGAAAAGGGTGATAAAACTTTATTCTCTTCAAATAGTAAATCACTTAAAAAATTAGGTTGGAATTTTTCATGTGATAATATATCTGCTGCTTATTTAACTGGTATAAAAATAGGAAAAGAAGCATTAAAAAATAATATTAAAGAAGTTATTTTAGATTTAGGATTATATAGTTCAACAAAAGGAAATAGAATTTATTCTGTTGTTAAAGGTGTAATTGATGCTGGTTTAAAAATTCCAGTAAATGAAAATATTCTTCCATCTAATGAAAGAATAGCAGGTAATCATATAGCATCATTTAATTCAAAATTTAAAAATTTACCAAACAAATTTGAAGAAGTAAAAAAAATATTAATTGAAGGTGTTAATAAATGAGTGAAATTAATGAGACAAAAAACCAATCAAAATATAGATTTAATAAACAAAATCGAAATAATAAATCTAAAAAAGATTATCAAAAAATTCTGCAAGCAGAAATGTTAGAAAAATGGGTACCAAAAACAAGATTAGGAAAAGATGTTTTATCTGGAAAAATTACAAATATATATGAAATTATTGATTCTAGTAAGAAAATTTTAGAACCAGAAATTATTGATAAACTTCTTCCCGATTTAAATAATGAATTAATACTTACTGGTGGAAGAGGTGGAAAAGGTGGAGGAGCTCAAAGAATTCCAGTAAGAATAACAGCAGCTATGCACAAATCTGGTAGAAGATTTCATATGAATGCTATGGTTGTTGTTGGAAATGAAGATGGAATTGTTGGAATTGGTACTGGAAGAGCAACTGAAACAAGAGATGCAATTAATAAAGCAATAGCAAAAGCAAAAACAAACATTATAAAAATAAGAAGAGGTTCAGGTAGTTGGGAATCAAGTACAACTGAAGGTCATTCAGTTCCATTCAAAACTTCTGGAAAATCAGGGTCTGTTGTTGTTGAAATATTACCTGCTCCAAAAGGTGTTGGTATAGTTGCACAAGATGAAACAAAAAAAATTCTAAAACTTGCAGGTATAAAAGATGCTTGGGTTAATACAAGAGGAAATACTGGAATGAGAATTAATCTTGCAAATGCTATTTTTAAAGCTTTAAAAAATCTATATAAATATGAAAGGAGTGGAAAGTAATGTTTGCTGTTATTAGAATTCGTTCTGGAATAAAAAAAATGAAGAAAGTTGAAAATACATTAAAATTATTGAGATTAAAAAAAGTAAATAGTTGTGTAATTTTACCAGAATCTTCTAATGTAAAGGGTATGTTACAAAAATCTAAAGATTTAATTACATGGGGAGAAATTAATAAAGAAATTATAATAAAAATGTTGGAGAAAAGATTACGTTCAAAAGAAGGTCAAAAAAAAATCACAAAAGAAAATTTAAACAAGTTTTGTAATTTTGATTCATTTGACTCATTTGCAGATGCAATAATCCAAAATAAAATAAAATTAAATAAAGAACCAAAATTGAATCCAGTTTTTAGATTAACACCACCATCAAAAGGGTTTAAAGGTAATATTAAAGAAACATATCCAAAAGGTGCTCTTGGTCATAGAGGAAAAGAAATTAATAATTTAATTAAAAAGATGATTTAATGGTTATAAATATTCAAAAAAAACATAGAAAATTTCGTGGACGTAGAACATATCATGGTGCACATAGAAATTGGAGAGGTGGAGGTAGCCGTGGTGGAAGAGGTCGTGCAGGAGGTCATAAACATAAATGGAGTTATGTTGTAAAATATGATAAAGAAAGATATGGAAAACATGGTTTCAATAGACCTTCAGAAAAATTCAATTCAATAAATCTTGGAAAAATACAAGAAATGTTTGATTATTTTATCAAGAAAAATTTTGCAAAAAATGAGAATGGAATTTTAAAAATAAATTTATTAAAAGCCGGATACCAAAAAGTCTTAGGAAACGGTAAAGTAATGTCTAAGATGGAAATTCAAGCAAAAATGTTTTCAAAGAATGCTGAAAAGAAGCTTGAAGAAAATGGTGGGAAGGCAATAAAAATATGAACGATGATAATTCAAAAGAAAATTCTGATGATAATTATGAAAAAAAGAATTTAAAAGAAAAATTTAGTTTAATGTCAATTATTTTAAAAATTTCAACTTACATACATTCAGTAACTAAACCACTTTACAAACAAAGTTTCAACACACGTTTAATGTGGGTTGGATTTGCTCTTATAGCTTATCTTATTCTTGCAAACATACAAGTATTTGGAATTGAAGAAGTAGCGTTCCAAAATAGATTTTTTGAAATAATTTTAGGTGCTAGATTTGGAAGTATTATGACTCTTGGTATTGGACCAATTGTAACTGCAGGAATTATTTTACAACTTTTGGTTGGTTCTAAAATAATTAATTGGGATATGTCAAAACCTGAAACCAAAAAGAAATTCCAATCAACAAGTAAGGTACTTGCAGTTACATTTGCTATTCTTGAATCTATTGTATATGTATCTTTAGGTGCACTTGGTATGATACCAGGTGGTCCAGCCTTTATGGTAATTGTAATGGCACAACTTGCGATGGGAGGATTTATAGTTATTATTTTAGATGATTTAGTACAAAAATGGGGATTTGGTTCTGGAATTAGTTTATTTATAGCAGCAGGTGTAGGAAGTCAGATAATATTGAGTATATTTTCCCCACTTACAATTGGATGTGAAGCATTTAATTTTGCGACGTGTTTTCCTAATGATGTAAATGGTCCAAATGGGTTATTATGGCAAACATTAATTAGTATATTTACAGGAGCATCACTAACAAATATTTTGATAACTTCTGTTCCAATATTAACAACTATAGGAATTTTCTTATTAGTAGTATATTTACAAGGTATACGTGTGGAAGTTCCACTTGCTTTTTCTGCATTAAGAGGTTTTGGTAGAAATTGGTCATTGAAATTATTTTATACAAGTAATATACCGGTAATTCTTACAGCAGCATTACTTGCTAATTTACAATTATTAGCAACTGTTGGAGCGGCACCTGATCCCAATACTGGGTTACAATGTGGACCACTTGGATGTGTAAATGAAAATGGAAGTCCTACAAGCGGAATTCTTTATTATCTATCAGCACCAGGTTCTGGATCTCATGGAGTTTTTGGTGGAATAGTTACCGATATAGTTGCTGGAACATTTGTTAATACAGAAATATTTAGAATAATAACATATGCTTTATTCCTAACAGCAGGTTCAGCAGTATTTGCGGTATTTTGGATGACAACTTCGGGTATGGATGCTAAATCTGTTTCACGGCAAATACAGGGAGCTGGAATGCAAGTTCCAGGATTTAGAAGAGATCCAAGAATTATTGAATCTGTATTGAATAGATACATACCACATTTAACATTATTAGGAGGTATATTTGTAGGATTACTTGCAGCACTTGCAGATACAGTTGGTGCTGTTGGAACAGGAGTAGGTATACTTCTTACAGTTATGATTCTATATAATTACTATGAAGAACTTAGAAATCAAGATCTTGAAGGAGCTCATCCAATAGTAAGGAAAATATTAGAGGGAAAATAAATGGTAAATGAATCAAATAATATATCAGAAAATTTTGCAGATAATTTAGCAGAAAATTTAGTTGATGGAGTTAGAGAAGTTGATGATATTGGAATAGATGATGCATCTAATTCCATTGAAGAAGCTGGTGGAATATATGATATTCTTAACCCACTAGGAGAAGCTTTAGACCCAATTTTCTCTCCAATAACAATATTACCTCCACATATTGCGATATTAATTATATCTATAATATTAACACTCATGATAACTTTTGGAAGTAGATTAATTGTAAATAGAAAGGCTCTTATAAAATTAAAAGAAGAAATGCAAGAAATTAAAGATAAATGGAATAAGTCTCAAAAAAATGGTGATAAAGATGAACAAAAAAAATATTATAATCAATTAATGAATGCTAATGGAAGATACATGAAACATACTATTAGAATAATGTTTGTATCAATATTTGTAGTAATTATTTTCTTTCCATGGCTTAGTTATGAATATACTGAATCTGTTGTTGTTAATTTACCATTTACACTTCCTATACTTGAATGGGATTCACTTAAATGGTTTTGGTGGTATGTTGTAACTGCATTTTCAGTAGGTACAATTTTAAGAAAAATAATGGGTAGCGATATTTAAATTACATATTTAAGATTGTATTCTAATATTATTTTTAGGTAATTAAATGACAAAAACATACAATAATCATAATGTTCATAGAATTGGAAAGAACGAAGTTTTAAGATCTGTATTAAAATCTGTAACAAATCAATTTTTAAATGATAAACAAAAAGTTTATGAAATTGGTGGTAAAGATATAATTGATGTTACTGATTTGCAAAAATTAAAAATTCTTTGTATGACATATAATGTAAAGTTTAAATTAAAAAATAGTGAAAGAAATTCTCCAAAAGAGAAAAATAAAGTAGTTGAACACTGTGGTCAAATTTCAGAAAAAATACAAAAAAAATTAGAAAATACTAAAAATAAAATTTTGAAGAAAATGTTGAAATGCTAATTGAATATTAATGTAATAATTTATATTATTAAATTTTTTAAAAAAATAATTAAGTATAATTGTTTTTTATTATAAGTCTAAAATTTAGACCATTTTAATACAAAATCATGAAAATACAAAAGATACTTTTAATACAAATTCAAGTATAATTTAAAATATTTATTGGATAAATTTATATTATTGAAATATATTTAAATATCAAAATACTATTCTTCGTATGGCTTCAATAAAAACTGGAAGGGTTTGTATAAAATCAGTTGGAAGAGAAATGGGTGGATATTGTGTTGTATTAGATATAAAGAAAAATAATATGGTATTTGTAACAGGACCAAAATTTCTTACAGGAGTTAAAAGAAGAAATTCAAACATATTACATCTTAAACCAACAGAACATATGATAGAAGTCACAGAAAAATCTACTGACGAAGAAGTAATAGAAGAAATGAAAAAATCTGGTCTTATTAAAAAATTTAATTTAAAATTACCATCAGCAGCACAAATGAAAGCAAAAAAAGAAAAAGAAATTAAGAAAGCAGCTTCTAAAGAAGAAAAGAAAGAAGTAAAAAACATAAAGAAGAAATAATTTATTATGAAAAATCTTAAGGAAACTATTAAAAATTCTATTGTTATTATTGATAAACATTCTGGTCCTACATCTCATCAAATATCAGGATGGTTAAAAGATATATTTGATTTAAAAAAAGTTGGTCATACTGGTACACTTGACCCTTCAGTTACTGGTGTATTACCAGTTTTATTAGAAAATTCTGTAAAAACTATGCCATTATTTGTTGGTTTAAAAAAAGAATATGTAGGAATAATGCAATTACATAAAGAAGTTTCTAGAGAAAATTTGGATAAAGTAATTAAGAAATTTATTGGTAAAATAAAACAAACACCTCCAAAAAAATCCGCAGTTAGAAGAAGTGAAAGAGAACGTGAAATATTTTCATTTAATGTTATAGAATTCAATGGTAGAGAAGTTTTATTTAAAACAGAAACAGAAGCAGGAACCTATATTAGAAAACTTTGTCATGATATGGGTCAAATGTTAGGTGTTGGTGCTCAGATGACAGAACTTAGAAGATCTAAAGTTGGATCATTTTCAGAAAAAAATTCAATATCATTGTTAAAATTAAAAGATTTTTTTGAAATTGCAAAAAATGGTAATGAAAAATATTTAAGAAAATTTTTAATTCCAATCGAAAAAGCATTACCACAAAAGAAAAAAATTTTTATGAAAGATTATATAATTGATAATATATTAAATGGAGCTCCACTTTCTGTTAATGGTGTAGAAAAAATTGAAGGTGATTTAATTAAAGGTGAAACAATTCCAATGATATCTTCTAAAGGAGAATTAATTGCTATAGGAATTGTTAGAATGAATAATAATGAAATTTTAAAAAGAAAAAAAGGTACTGCTATAAGAACAGATAGAATAATAAAAACTATTTAATAATTATAAAATATTTTTTTGTTCTTTTTAAATCCATTTTTACCAATATAAAATAATATTATTTTATTTTATTATATTTATTATTTTATATCCTAAAAAGTTAACAGACCAAATAATAAATATCTTTAAATATAATAATTTAGAATTTAATATATGAAAATAAATGAAATAACTCGTGGTATAAGTGGTATTGAACTTGAAGCAAAGGTAATTGAAAAAGGTGAAAAACGTGAAGTTAATACTAAATATGGTAAAAAATCTGTTGCAGAATTTTCAATAGAAGATGAAACAGGACAAATTAATCTTTCTTTATGGGAAGAAAAAATAGATACAATTAAAGTAGGTGATAAAATAAAACTTGAAGGCGGATATGTTACTGAATTTAGAGACAAATTACAATTAAATCTACCAAGAAATGGAAAACTTGAAACACTTTAAAAATAAAATATTCCTAAAACTTAATTTCTTTAAAGATAAATTTATATTAATGCCGAGGTCGCATAATCTGGTAGTGCACTGGTCTTGAAACTCTAATGAAATTATGGCTTGACTCTGATATTATGATGAGTCGGAGGTGAGTTGATGGAGTCTAGTTAACCAGCGTCCGCAAGGACATGAGGGTTCAAATCCCTTCCTCGGCGCAGTTAATTGAAATTAACTAATTTTCTTAATTTTTTAATAATATCAATTTCAGCTTGAGTATCTAATTTACAATATTCTAATAAATCTTTACGGATTTTTTCTTTATTTCCAATATTTTTATAATGTGAATAGAAAAACATAACAGAAGCAGTTGAACCATCATTTATATTTAAATCAGAATATTTTTTATCAGAAAAAATAGGTAAAATATTTTTAATAGAAGCAGATCCTTTTTGTTTAGAATTATAATAATGAAAATTTGTAAATATAGTGCTCAAATCTACAACCCTATTAATAATATCTTTTATGAATTTTTTATATTCTGGAAATAAATAACCAAGTTCTTTCAATCTACTAATTTCAAAATTTTTATTATAAACTACTATACTTCCTTCTTTTCCAATATTTTTCTTTAAAGATAAAATAAATTCTTTTCTAGGATCTTTATTTCCATTATATAAATATTCAAAATGTTTATTTTCAATATGTAAAGAATATTGAAAACATATATTAGAATAAGGTTTTGTTTTCTGAAATATTGGTATAGCTGTACTAAATGTTTCAAAATCTAAATAATTAATTGGTTTTTTTAAATTATATAAAAATTCTTTAATTTTCTCCATTTCATAATGAACTTTTCCATTTGAACATTTTTTTTGAATGAATTGTCTTGGAGTTAATTTTTCATCATTGGGAATATCTTTAATATTAAAAATATTCTTTTTGAATAATTCAATTGATTTTTCTTTACCATTATATAATTCAAATACATTATTATTTGGAAGGAAATTCCAACATAAATTTAATTTACAATTTTTTGGACATTTACATTTAGGAATTTCATCCAAAATATATTTCTTATTATTTATTATATTAGAAAAATATTCTATTCTTTCAACAACATCTTTCATTAATTCATTTACTTTATCTGTAATGTCTTTTTTAACAAATAATTTTTTAATATTAACATTACCATCAAGTATATAATTTGAATTCAAATGCATTAAAAAACATTTATTAATTTTAATTCCATTACCTTCATAACAAAATTTTTGGAAGCTAACATCATGTAAATTTTCATTTTTTACATTTGTACCTGATTTTACTTCAATTATATTCCATTTATTTCCCACAGGAACAAGAATATCTGCTCTAGAAAAACAGTTATGATATTTAAAACCAGCTTCAAATAAAGGAATTTTATATTCTAAATATTCAGAAGAAGCTTTTAAATTAAAAATAAAATCTTCAATTGGTATATTTTTACCATCTGGATATATTTTTTGAGCCAATTTTCCAACTTCATTTCCTTGATTAAATATAAATTTTGTAAAAATGTTAAATTCAGGTATTTCTTTTTTTTTGTTAATTAACATCCACATATGTTTTGGACATTTCATTCCAATTAAATATTTTGATTTTGTTAATAATTTCATATTATCATAGAAATAATTAGTAATAAATATTTTTGTAAATTTAATAAATATATTCTAATATTTTCTCTCATTATAGTTATAATTATAATCAATATCATTTTCTAGAACTTCATTTTCATAATTTCCTTCTTTTAATATTTCAGATTTTATTATATTTTCAAAAGATTCTTTTCCATACTCATCAGATAATGTAGTAAAATATATTGTAAATATTAGAGAAAAAATAGAAATAATTATTATTACAGGAAGCATTAAAAATACTAGAGCACGTAATTTAGAAACTTTATGTTGATTAGATACAGCATGTATACCGATGAATAAACTCCAAATTGATGAAATTATAGGTCCAATAAATGGAATCCAATAAGTTAATAAATAAATGGAATATGAATAAGCATATGAATTATAAGTTTTTTTATAATTTCCATTAACAATTCTAAATAAAACTTTCCCAAAGAAATGTGCAATAGCAGAAAAAATTATTGGAGCTATTATAGAAAATATAATTGATAATGGAATTATTAATGTAAATAATAATAAATTATTTGTATAATAAGAAATTACTGAAGATAAAACACCAGGAATAATTGATAATATAATAAGTTTTTTGAAGAAATCTCTATATTCCATATCATTTTTTGTTACTGTTGCTGGATTTAGTATAATATTTTTAACCCAATAAAATGAGTCAGTAATAATATTAGAATTATTTATTTTTTTAGATGATTTTTTTTTATATTTTTTAGGCATTAATTATACCTTCTAAAAAACAGGTACTAATGTGTTAGAAACAATAACTAAAATAGAAGCAACAATAGCAAGTAATATTACCATAGTACCAAATTGTATTTTTTGTTCCATAACATGACTAATTTCCTTTCTCAAGTCTAAAATAGAATTTTTTGTTGATTTAGTTTTTTTATTCAATTTTCTTTTCATTTTTCTAGTATTTTTACTTTTTACCATTATAATTAATTATTTTAGTTATTTAAAAGTTTTTTGTTTTATTTGGAAAATTATTTTCAGAAAATTAACTAAATTAATTATAATTATAATTAAATTGAAAAAAATTAAACTTTAAAAACATCTAAAAACTATTTTATTTTGATATTATGAGGAAGAGAACTGGACCATCAAATCCAATATTGAGATTTTTAATAGATTCTATTAGAAGAAATTCTATTGAAAAATATCCATTTTGGGAAGATATTTCAAAAAAATTATCAAAATCAACAAGATCAAGAGTTCAAGTAAATATATCTAAAATTAATAGGAATTCTAAAGATGGACAAACTATAATTGTTCCTGGAGTTGTTATGTCTTCTGGAAATTTAAATAAAAAAATTAAAATAGCTGCATGGAGATTTACAAAAGAAGCTAAAAGAAAAATTTCCAATACTGGTTCAAAAATTATGACAATTGAAGAATTAAAAAAAGAAAATCCAAAAGGAACAGATGTTAAAATAATGGTATGATTTATATGAAAATTTATGATGCTGAAAAACAAATTGTAGGACGAATGGCAACAACAATAGCAAAAGAAATTTTATCTGGAGAGAAAATAATTGTTGTTAATTGTGAAAAAGCAGTTTTTTCAGGAAAACCAAAAATGAAAATAGAATTTTATAGACAAAGAATTAACAGAGGTAACCCATTACATGGTCCTTATTTTCCAAAACAACCAGATGGAATATTTAGAAGAGTTATTAGAGGAATGATTCCATGGCACAAATCTGGTGGTAGAAATGCTTATAAAAATTTACATGTTTATGTAGGAATACCTGAAGAATTTAAAGGAAAGAAATTTGAAAAAATAAAATATGCAGATTCTGAAAAATTAAAATCAAAAACAATAATTATTGGTAAAATTTCAGAAGCTATAGGAGCTAAAAAAAGATGGTAAAGAAAAACATACAAAAAAATTTTTCAATTGGTAAAAGGAGAAAATCTGTTGCAAGAGCAACAATATCAGAAGGTTCTGGAAAAATTTTTATTAATTCTATTCCATTTGAATTTTGGGGAGATGAAGCACGAAGACTTTGGGTTAGAGAACCTATAATTTTAGCTGAAGATATTGCAAATAATTTAGATTTTAAAATAAATGCAAGTGGTGGTGGTGCTATTGGTCAAACCGAAGCAATTAGAATGTCTATTGCACGTGGTATAATTAATTTTTCTAAAGATAAAAAAATAAAACAAAAATTCTTAAATTATGATAGAGGATTACTTATTATTGATCCTAGAAGAAATGAATCTCATCATGGAAATGGAGCAAGTAAAAGAGGTTCTAGAAGACATAAACAAAGAAGTAAAAGATAGTTTTATTTACAAACTTATTTAGAAATTTCAAATTGTTCAATTACACCTTGGTTTAATAATATTTTTACATTATCATTAGGAATTTTTGCTATATCTCCTTTTTTATATGGACCATAATTTTTCATATCACTTCCAACAAATTTAGGTACATTGTCTTTAAAAACAATTAAATCAGTTTTAAAAATTTTTTCTTCTTTAAAGAATTTTTTAAAATTTTCATCACGTCTTTGTTTTATTGTTACGGTTATTAAATCAAAAAAGTCTTTTTCTTCATCTAACATATTTTCAGGTTGTATGTTTGTTCTAGCAGCATTTACAGCAAAAGTAATTATTTTCCTTTCACGTCTATCAAATATATCTTGAACAAGTCTTTCTATACTTTTAACTTCAATTGAACCTTTTCTATCTTTTTGAATTAATTTTCTTTTAGTTTGAATATATTCAACAACAGTTTTGTAAAAATTATCCTGTATTATAGATAATTTAGGTGTTCTTTGTTCTTCTCTTTGTATACCACGGATTAATTCAAATGTTATAGTTTCTTCTACCATATATGATATTCTTTAGTAGAATGTTTATTTATTTCTAATTATTTTCCTTCTTTTCTTCAAATTACTTTTCGATTTTAAAATTCTAAAAGGATAACTTACAGGATTTTTAATTCCAGATTGATGTAAATTATTACAACATTCATAACATCCAAATGATTTGTAATAATTTTCATTTAAACAATTTGGAGGTAATAATGATTTTTCATTTCTAAAATGCCATCTTAATTGACCAAGTAAATAATTTCTTCTAATTTGTGGTATGTTTTTTTCATTCCATTCAAAAATCCTTTTTTCAATTTGTTCTTGAGTCCATCCCATATTTCTTAAAAAATTAATTAAAACAAATATACCACGTTTTTTTCCATCAGATAATCCATTATTTAGCATATTTTTTATACATGGTGGAAATAAATTTTCCGAAATATATTTTGTTTTTGTATTTTTATGCTTAGGTCTTTTTGAAATAGTTTCTTTTATTTCAATTTTATTTTTATTTGCCCAATCTAATGATTGAATAATTAAAGCTTCTGCATCATGTGAAGTATCTTCTTTTTTAAGAAAATTTTCATCCACTTTTACCTTTTCTGGTTTAGCCATTTCCTTCTCAAATTTTTCAAGTTTTTCATATTTCAAAGGCAAACTTACTAATAAACTTTTTTCATGTAAACTATATGGTAATCTAAATAAATGTCTTGATGAAAATATATCCATATTTACAACTTTAAATGGATCTAATCCTTTTTCATTTGTTATTTTATTTTTTGGTATGTTTATTTTTTGGGATATAACTTCTAATGGTCCTAAAGATAAAATAGATTCTTTTAAAGAGTCTTTTATATAATCTTTTAAAAATTCAATAATTTTTTGTAATAATTCTGGATACATTTTATTACTTGGTTTAAGATTTATTTTATTAGGAATAGAATTAAAAGGAATACCAATATGAAAACCTTTCCCACCTGAAAATTTTATAGAATAACTTTTAATTCCATGATCTTTCAAAGCTTCAATTACATTTTTAACGGTTATTTTAGAAATTTCAAAATCTGGTACATCAGGATCAATTAAAATATCCCAACCATTTCTTAAATTATCTAATTCATCTTTTTGCATATTAGGTTCAAGTTTCATAGGATTTGACCACAATTCAACAGAACCATGAAATGATACAGTTCCTTCAGCAACTGCTTGTAAAATATCTCCAGGATAATTAATTATATTTGGCCTATTACCAAAATTTCCATCTCTATATATTGAAGCAACTTCACGTCCTTTTCCAGAAAAAATTAATGCATTTTGTACAGATTCTCTTGAATACCAATTCCAAACTCTTGTAAAATCTATTTCCATTTTAATCTCTTAAGAAGTTAAATAACCCCTCATAAAATTATTGAATATTGTATTTAATAAACTTCGTTATAATAATTAATATTTTTTCCATTTTACACCATTTTTAGTATCTTCAAGAATTATCCCCTCTAAATTTAATTTGTTTCTAATTTCATCTGCTTTCTTCCAATTCTTTTCCTTCCTAAATTTTTCACGAAGATTTATCATTTTTTTTATTTCATTATTTATTTTACTTTTACCTTTAGGAATTATTTGGAAAAAATCACAAAGTTTTTTAATATTTTCCTCAGCTATATTTAATTCATTTTTTGAACAATTACCTTTTGATTCTATTATATGTTTATTTGTAAATGAAATCATTTCAAATAAATAAGTAAGGGCTAATGGTGTATTAAAATCATTTTCCATTGATTTAATAAATTTGTTTTTAATTTTATTTATTTCATTTTTAAATTTTTTATTTTCTTTTTTATTTGTTTTTTTTACAGATTTTATATTTTCAAATAAATTTTTCAATTTTTCAATTTTCTTTTTTGCATCATATATTTCTTTTTTATTATAATTTAGAGGTTTTCTATAATGTGTTGAAGCAATCCATAATCTAAGAACTTCTGGTTTATTTTCTTTTAAACAGTCTGATAATTTTATAAAATTTCCAGTAGATTTAGACATTTTTTCGTTTTCAATAGTAAGTATTCCTGTATGAACCCAATATTTTACATAATTATTTTTTCCAGTTATTGTTTCTGCTTGTGCTATTTCAGCTTCATGATGTGGGAATGAAAGTTCAATTGCTCCACCATGAATATCATATTGTTTTCCAAAATGTTTCATTGCTATTGCTGTATCTTCTATATGCCATCCAGGATATCCAATACTCCATGGAGATTTCCATTTTTGTAGATGATTTTTTTTAGCCTTAATCCATAACGCAAAATCATGTGGATCATCCTTTTCTAAATTTTCTTTAATTCTAGTACCAGATTTTAATTCTTCTATAACTTTATTTGAAAGTTTTCCATATTTTTTAAATTTAGAAACATCAAAATAAACAGAACCATTTGAAATATATCCATAATTATTTTTTAAAATTATTTTTATCTGTTCTATAATTTCATTAATATTATTCGTTGCTTTCTCCATTATATCTGGTCTTAATAATTTTATTTTGTCAAAATTTTCTAAATGATTTTTTAAATAATATTTCACTATTTTTTTTGGTGTTTTCTTTTCTTCTTTTGCTTTTTTTTCTACTTTATCTTCATTTGAATTATTTACTAAGTGACCAACATCTGTTATATTCTGAAGATAAGTTACTTTATAATCCATATATTTCATAAATCTTATCATAGTATCATAAAATGAATATGTTCTTGCATGTCCTAAATGAACATAATCATATTCTGTTACTCCACAAACAAAAATATTTACTTTATTATTTTTTAAAGGTTTGAAAATTTCTTTTTTCCTTGTTAATGTGTTAAAAATTTTGATTGACATGTTAAATTATTTTGTTTCTTTAATATAACAATTTTTTTAAAAGAGCTGGGAAGGGGATTTGAACCCCCAATCTTTCGCTTTGCAGGCGACTGCCTTACCATTCGGCCACCCCAGCACTTTTAAAAGTTCGTTTCTAGAATTTAAAAATATATAATTAATTAAAATTTTTAATAAAAAATAATTATTTTTTCTTCATTTCTTTCTTTGCTTGTTTTTTTAACTTTATAATTTTTGCAATAAAATCACAGAAATTACATTTTACAAAAAATGCTCTTTTCATCTTTTCTCCACTTACAAATGGTTCAACCCATTTTTCCTTTCTATTTTCTTTTTTATTACAATTAGGACATTCTATTTCTATTGTAGCAAAATTATCTTCTTTTAATTTAAAAATTTTTACTTTACCTTTATTTTTTGTAGATTTACTCTCTAAAATTCTCATTGTAATATATTCAAGTGTCATTATTTATTAATTTTAATTTTGAGTAATTAAAGTTTTCTTTAAATTATTTAAAAATTTAAATTGGTCTTTTTTTTGGTCTAAGTGCAGTTGATTTACATTTTCTACATTTTATTTCTTTATTTTTTACTTTAATACTATCTGCTCTTTTTTTTGTTTTACAAACTCTACAAACAAAAACTCTTCTAAAAATTCTTTCCATTGCTTCAGGGTAAGTTTTTTTAGGCATATTATCACTTAATTGAATTTGTTTATTATGTTTAAATATTTTATTTAATTTAATGTTATAGGAAATATTTTATATAAATGAAAACAATTATTTTTAGTTTTATGATGAAAGAAAAAAATAAAAATATTTTTTCAAAAATTTGGAATATTTTAAATAATGGTTTAATTGGTTACATATTTTATATTTTACTTGGTATTATGGCTGCATTTCTTGTAACTGGTATATTGTCTTTAATACTTCAAACAAACATTCCTATAGTTGCAGTTATTAGTGGATCAATGGATCATGGATTAAATGAGGCTGGATATCCATGTAGAAATAATATTGGTGGAAATAGTAATAATTTTGATATTTGGTGGTCTAAATGTGAATCTACTTATAGAGAATTTGGAATTACGAAAGAACAATTTATTAAATTTCCATTTTCAAACGGATTTAAAAAAGGTGATATAGCATTTTTACAGAATTCAAATAAAATTGCTGTTGGCGATATAATTGTTTATGACGCTAAAAATCAAAATATTCCAATAATTCATAGAATTGTAAAAATTGAAAATGGAATATATATGACAAAAGGAGATCATAATCCAATTCAGAATTCTTATGAAAATGATATCCAAAATTCCCAAATAAGAGGAAAATCTATTTTTATCATACCATACCTAGGATATTTAAGGTTGTTATTACCAATATAGAGTTGAAATAAAATGGAGTTTTGTAAGTGTGGTGGATTATTAATCCCAAAGAAGGGAAGAAAAGTTATTCATTCAGTTTGTAGAAAATGTGGTAAAGAAAATAAAGTAAAAGGAAAATTAACAATAAAAGAAATAAAACATAAACCTAAAAAAGAAGTTGTAATTATAGGAAAGGAAGAATTACAAAAAGAACTTCCTTCAACTCATATATTATGTCCTGAATGTGAATATACTGAAGCATTTTGGTGGATGCAACAAACACGTTCTGCAGATGAACCACCAACAATGTTCTATAAATGTAAAAAATGTAATCATTCTTGGAGAAATTATGGTTAAAATGTTAACTAAAAGATATGTACCTAAAATAATTTCAGAAATAATTGAATCAGATTCTAAAATTTCTATTATTGGTAAAATTATTTCTGTTTATGAGAATGGTTTTAAAATTGAAGATAAATCTGGAAAAATTGATATATCTTCAACTTACCCTATAAATAATAATTCTCTTGTTAGAGTTTTTTGTACATTTAATTCAAAAACACTGAAAGCAGATATAGTTCAACCTTTAAATGGATTAGATGTTAATTTTTATCATAAAGTAGAAGAACTTTATAGGAAGGTTAGAATATGACTTTTAATGCAACAATAGAAAATATTTCATTATTTGTTAACTCACTTTCATCTATATCAGAAATAATAGATGAAGGTACATTTAAGATAACATCTACAGGAATAAGTTTATCAGCAGCTGATCGTGCAATGGTAGCAGTTGTAAACTTTCATTTATCAAAATCAGCTTTTAAAAATTATGAACTTGATGATGATCAAGAAATTAGTTTAAGTTTGGGTAATTTACTTTCAGTTTTAAAAAGGGCAACATTAAATGATATATTAAAATTTGAGTTAAAAGATAATAAATTGAAAATTGAAATTATTGGTTCAAGTAAGAGGAAATTTATTGTACCTTTATTAGAACTTAAGAAGGAAGAAGTTCCTCAAACAGAATCACTTGAATTTACTTCTAATTTAGATATAAAATCTAAAATTTTACAATCAGGTATTGATGATGCAGAAATAGTATCTGATTCTGTTCTTTTAGAATGTTTAGATGGAAAATTTATAATGAGATCAGAAGGTGATATTTCAAGTTCAGAATTAGAAATTGAAAATGTAAGTGATGATTTAACTAATATTAAATCATCTAATGTGAAATCTAGATATCCTCTTGATTATTTGAAAAAAATAATGAAAGCCGGAAAAATGTCAGATAGTATAAATTTACAATTTGGAAAAAATTATCCTTTAAAAATTTCCTTTAAATCTGATGATAATTATTCACTTCAATTTATTTTAGCTCCTAGAGTATCTGATGAATAATAAAAAAAATAAAAAAATGTTTAATTTATTTAGAAGCTAATTTTTTTGTTTTAATAAATTCCCAAATCTTTTTTGTCATTTGACTTGGTGCTAAATTATTTTTTCCAAAAACTTGTTCTACTGTTTCTGTTCTTCCAGCGAAATTAATACAATATCCACCAAAAGCTTTTTTCTTAACAGTAGATTTCTTTTTAGTTTTAGTAATTTTAGTAGTTTTTGTTGTTTTTTTCTTACCAAACATATTTATCTAAGAATAATTACTTTCAGAGTTTATAAAGAAATTGTTAGAAAAATATTTTAATAATAAGAAAATAAATAAATATTTATGAAAAAAGAAAAAGAATTAAAAATAAATGTAAATTTAATGAAGAAAAAACCTTATATTTACATTACAATATTCATAATATCATTAATTATTATAATAGTAACAGTTTTAGTATCATTAAATAATCAAACATTGAGTATTGAAAAATTTACAACACAAGAATCAACAATTATAATATCAGATAATCAAACATCAATAATTGAGAATCAAAATGAATTAGAAATTAATTTAAAAGAGTTAGAAAATAATGTAATATTTTATGAAGGTGAAATAATTAGTGGAACTGAAATTACACCTTATGTTAGATACAATAAAAAAGATTATGACAATGCAATAAAAGAAAATAAAATTATCTATCTTTATTATTATGCAGTATGGTGTCCTATTTGTGTTTATGAAAGAAATAATATATTTAAAACTTTTAATAATTTAGAAAGAGAAGATATTATAGGATTTGAAGTTCATTTTAATGATGGTATAGATACAGAAGAAGATAGGGAAATAACAAGAAAATATGGTGTTTTCTCTCAACATACTCATATTATTATTAATAAACAAGGTAATGAAATATATCAATCATTAAAAACCCATAATTCTGAAAAATTAACAGAAAAATTATTAGAGTTGTGATTTAATGGAAAATATTACAATACCAATAGCATTTATAGCAGGAATAATATCATTTTTATCACCTTGTATATTACCTTTAGTTCCAGCATTTATGTCTTATTTAGTAGGAAATGCTAATAAAATATCAAGAACAAAAATATTCATAAATTCTATATTTTTTGTATTAGGATTCGTAATTATATTTTCATTAATTGGTGTTTTATTAGCAAGTGTTTTAAGTTCAATTGCTCTAGATGCAAGAATATATTTATCATATATTGGTGGTGCAGTAATAATATTTTTTGGAGTTTATCTAACAGGTATTTTAAAAATACCTTTCCTTAATCAAACAAAAAGATTTAGACCAAAAAGATTTAAATCAAATTATCTAACATCTTTTGTTTTTGGAGTTGCTTTTGCTGCAGGATGGACACCTTGTATAGGTGCTATACTTGGTGGTATATTAACAATTGCAATTGTTAATCCAACATCTGCATTAAATTTAATGTTATCTTATTCAGCAGGTTTAGGAATACCATTTCTTATTGCAGGTTTATTCATATCACAATTTTCAAAATTCATACAAAAATTTACAAAGTTTATGAAATATTTTACAGTTTTAATGGGAATAATTCTTATAATAATTGGAATATCTGTAATTACAGGATATATTGGAATAGTTTCAAATTCATTAAATATTTTTACTAATATTGAAACAATGTTATTAGGTGGGTAATTAATTGAAGAAAAAATATAATTTAATTGAATATAAAAATCCATTAATAATTTTGATATTTTTAATTTCTATTTTATTATTAACAAATATTTATTTAGATAATGTTGATTATAAATCAAATAATTTAGAAGATGCTCCTGAATTAAAGGGAATTTCAGGTTACATAAATACAGATGAAAATATTAGTATAAAAAAATTAATAGAAGATGGAAATGTTGTTTTAATTGATTTTTGGACATATTCTTGTATTAATTGTAAAAGAACATTACCATATTTAAAAGAATGGGATAGAAAATATTCAGATAAAGGTTTAGTTATAATTGGAGTTCATACACCTGAGTTTGGATTTGAAAAAGATTATAATAATGTTTTAGATGCAGTAAAAACATTTGAAATAGAATATCCTGTTGTTCAAGATAATAATTATGAAACATGGACAGAATTTAAAAATAATTATTGGCCAAGAAAATATTTAATAGATATTAATGGAAAAATAGTTTATGATAAAATAGGTGAAGGTGGTTATGAAGAAACAGAAATTTTTATTAAAAAATTATTAAATGAAAGAGCATTAAAATATAATTTGGAAGAAATAGATAATGAAATTAGTATACCAAATAATATATTTGATGTTAATTTCAGTCAAATAAAGTCACCAGAAATTTATTTTGGTTATAAATTCTTTTTAAATAGAAATTATATTGGTAATTTTAATATTGAAGGAATTGATAAAATTTTTACTTACAAATTACCTAATAATTTAAAATTTAATACAGCTTATTTAGATGGAGAGTGGTTGATAACTCAAGATTATTCTGATTTGATAAGTGATAATGGTGTTATTGAAATAATTTACTATTCTAAAAATGTCAATATAGTTGCTGGTGGAAATGGTACAATAAATGTTTATCTTGATGGTATTAACAAAGAAAAAATAAAAATAAATGAATATAAATTGTATAATATTATTTCTTTAGATGAATATAATATACATACATTGAGAATTGAATTCGAAGAAGATATTAAAATATATTCATTTACTTTTGGATAAATATATTATTAATTAAGTAGTAGATAATTATGAAATGGATTTCAAAATTATTCAAAAAGAAAGAAATAAAAGTAAAATCAGAAAATAATGAAATAGATTTGGATACTTTTATTAAAATATTAGAGAATAAAATAAATTTAAAAAATTCTGATTTAGAAAAAAATTTTAAAAAGATACATGATAAAATATTAGAATCTTCTAAAGAATTCCAAAAATCAATTGAAGAATTTAAAAAATCAAAAGGTCCAAATAAAATTGATAGTAGATTAAAAGATGTTGTATATAGTTATAGAGAATCATTTATTAAAAACTTTAATATAGTATTTATAGAATTTAATAGACCAGTTAATTACACAATAATAGATTTTAGAAATTATTTTAATAAATGTTTAGAAATTTTAGATAAAACTGAGAATAGTGTAACAAAATTTATTAAACCATTAAATGAAATTTTTTCAAAATCTATGATTAATGTAAATAATAAATCAAAAAAACTTAATAATATTATTAGAAATGTTAGTGTAGATTTAGAAGATAATACAAAAGAAATAAATCCATTTATAGATTCTCTTAAAATTGCAAAACAATTTAATTATATATTGATAAATGTATCAAATACAGAAAAAGAATTAAAATACTATGAAATAGATTTAAAACAAAATATTTCAGATAAAGAAAAATTATATAATAAAATATCTAATTTTAAAAATAATGAAGAATGGATTTCTTTTAATAATAATAAAAAAGAGTTTGATATAATTGAACAGAAAAAATCTGATGTTAAATATGTATTCTTACAAAATATATCATCATTTGAAAAATCAATGAAAAAATTCAAAAAATTAATATTAGATGGTAAAGAATATTTTGAATATTCTAATTTACTAGATTTTTATATTAAGGATCCTATATCTGCTTTTTTAGAAGATAGTAGTCAAATAGCAATTAAAAATATATTTTTAAAAATTAAAAATCTTGCAGAATATGCTAAATTAGGTTTAGATGATAGATCAAATAAAAAAGTTTTAGATAAACTTATATCAATAAATTATGGAAATATTATAATTGAATTAAGAAAAGATTATTCTGAATTAGAAGAAAATCAAAAAAATTTATTAGAAAAAATGAAATCTTCTGATGTAATATCTATAAAAAATAAATATACTGAAGAATTAAAAAATATTGAACATAAAATAATTGAAAAAGAAAATAAAATTGAAAAAGTAAAAATTCAATTAGAAAAATTAAATAAAGAGAAAAAAAATATATTTGATTCTTTGAAAAAAACAGAATATAAAGTTATGGAAGAAGGAACTAAATTAAAGGATTTATAAGAAAGTTTTAACAAATATTATTTATTAAAATGCCCAGGTCGCCTAATCTGGTATGGCACAGCCCTGGAAAGGCTGCTTCCTTATGGATGTGTGGGTTCAAATCCCATTCTGGGCGCTTATTTTTTTACCTTATTTCTTTTTCTTGGTACAATAAATAATTTAGTATGATCTCCAATTATTTTGAACATAGTTAGAATTAGTCCTAATCCAATAAAAGAATAAAATATAGTAAATATTTTACCAATATCAGTTTTTACAACTATATCTCCATATCCAACAGTTGTCATAGTCATAGAACTAAAATATAAAGCATCTAAATAATTTAACCCTTCATAATGATTATAGAAACCAACACCTACTAAATTTGTCATAATAACGAATATAATCATAATATAAATTCTTCTATCTTGAAACAATTTTACTTCATACATTTTATCTACTCCAACATAGCTTTCAATATATTTTTTTGAGATATTATTCCTTTTAGTTTTTCATTTTCAATAACTAAAAGTTTTGATATGTTATTTTTTTCCATAATATCAGAAGCTTCAAATAATGTTTTATTTGGCTCTATTGAAACAATGTCTTTATTCATAAAATCCATTACCATACTATTTAAAATTTTCTTCATTTCAATATTCATATTAATTTTATTTCTTAAAAATGCAATTATTGTAAATAATATTGAATGTGAATCTTTTATAATTTCTTCAGTTTTAGGTAATTTTAATTCAAGAAATTTTATAATATCTGATATACTTATTATACCGACTATATTATTACCATTAATTACTGGTGATAATGATATATCTTTTTCTTGGAATATGTTAGCAATATCATAAAGTGAATCATGTGGAGAAAAAGTTACTATATCTTTTTGCATATAATTTTCAACATATTTCATAAAATCTACCTAATTTTACTTCCTTCTTTTATATTTTTCTCTGGTTGAATAAGAACAACATTTCCATCTTCTTCTGCTGCCATAATCATTGCTTGAGATTCTATACCCATAATTTTTCTATTTTCTAAATTTGTTATAAATATAAATTTTTTCTGTAAAATTTCATCAATTGAGTACCATTTTTTAATACCAGATACAACTTGTCTTTCTTCATCTCCAAAATCAACTTTTAGCTTAAATAATTTACTAGAATTTTCAATTTCTTCAACTAATTTAATTAATCCAACTCTAAATTCTAGTTTTGAAAAGTCATTAATGTTTACATTTTCCATTATATTATTACTTTTTATTTCTTTATAATAAGAAGATTATTTCATAATTAAAAATTAATCTATTTTATTGAATAAATAAGAACCTTTTTTTATTTTTCCTTTAAATTCTCCCATTTTACATTCATTTATTTTTTGAGGTTTTAATCCCAATTGATTAAAAATTTCCTCTGAAGTTTTTGGTATAAATGGAGAAAGTAAAATAGCAATTATTCTTATTCTTTCAACTAAATTATAAAGAACATTTCCTAAATTTTCACCAGATAATTTCCAAGGTTCTTTTTCATTAATATATTTATTAGTATTTCTAATTATTTTCCAAATATTTTGTAAAGCATAACTAAGTTGAAGTTTTTCCATATTTTCAGAAATTATTTTAATTTGATTTTCTAAATTTTCAGAAGGTTCACCTTTAATTTCCCCATCAAATTTTTCAATTAAAGAAAAAGCTCTATAAACAAGATTGCCTAAATCAGATACAAGTTCACCATTAATTCTTTGAATAAGTTTATTTTCTGAAAAATTTCCATCTAATCCAAAAGGAGTTTCTTTAATTAAATAATATCTTAAAGAATCAACTGAATATTTATTAGCTATATCAATAGGATTAATTATATTTCCTAAACTTTTTGATATTTTATTATTTTCAGAAAGTAACCACCCATTTACATATATTTTTTTTGGTGGTTCTATACCAATAGAAAATAATATTGCAGGCCATAAAACAGAATGAAACCAATTTATTTCCTTTCCTATAATATGCAAGTCGGCTGGCCAAAAATCTTTAAATTTTGAACAATTTTTATCTCCAAGTGCAGATACATAATTAATCAACGCATCAAACCAAACATATATTACATGATTTTTATCAGAAGGAAATGGTATTCCCCAATCAACATTAATTCTTGTTATACTTACATCCTTCAAACCTTCTTTAACTCTATTTTTAATTTCATTTGCTTGATTTGGTGATAAGAAATCTGGATTATTTTTATAAAAATCTAAAATTTTATTCTGATATTTGCTTAATCTGAAAAAATATGTGTCTTCTTTTCTTATTTCTGGTGATTTTTTATGATCTGAACATTTACCATCAATTAATTCAGAATCTGTTTTATAGTTTTCACATCCAATACAATATTTACCTTCATACTTACCTTTGTAAATATCACCATTTTTTTCAACTATTTCAATGAATTTTTTTACAATTTCTTTATGACGATTTTCAGTTGTTCTAATAAAATCATCATATGATATATTCAAATAATCCCAAGTTTTTTTAAATTCTAAAGAAAGATTATCTACAAATTCTTTCACATTTTGCCCCTTTTCATCAGCAGCTCTTTTTACCTTTTCTCCATGTTCATCTGTACCAGTTAAAAAAAACACTTTTTCATTATTTATTCTATGCCATCTTGCTATAACATCAGCTGATATTGTAGCATAAGCAGTACCTATATGCGGTTTATTATTTAGATAATATAATGGTGTTGTTATATAGAATTTTTTAATTTTAAATACCAAATAATTATTTAGTATAATAACTTAATATATTAAATACAATAATTATAATGAAATATAAAGCAGTTTTATTTGATTTTGATAATACTATAATTCATTCCAATCTTGATTATGTTAAGGCTTCAATTATAACTGCTAAGAAATTTGGAATAAAATTAAACACAACAAAAATTTCAAGAATGATGGGAATGTCAGTTGGAGATATTATAAAGAAATTACTTCCAAAAATAACAAAAGAAGAATTTAATAAATTGATTAAATATAGGGAAAAAATTTATAAAGAAATATCAACAAATAAAAAAGTTAAAACCATAGATGGTATAGAAAATTTATTGAAATTTTTAAAGAAAAATAAAATCAAAATTGGTATTGTTTCTTCATCATCTAGAAAAGGTATTAATCTTAATATAAAGAAAACAAAATTAAAAAAATATTTTGATATAATTATTGCATCAGATGATACAAAAAAACACAAACCAAATCCAGATCCATTAATTTTGGCTATGAAAAAATTAAAATTAAAACCAAAAGATTGTATTTATATTGGAGATTCAAAATTTGATATGATTTCTGCTAAAAATGCTAAAATATTACCTATTGGTATTTATACTGGATTTTATTCAGCTAATGAGTTAAAAAAACATGGAGGAAAATTTGCTTTTAAAAATCACAAATCTATTTTTACTCTCTTGAAATCTTGGCAAATTTAGGTGTTATAATCATATATCCTTCTTCTGTACCTGCTATATCATATCCATAATTCATACAACTTCTTTTCAATTTTTGTATAGATGTTTCAAATTGTCCTAAATCTTTATTTTGAATATTTTTTGTTTTAAGAAATATTATATTTCCATCACGTACAAGTTTTATTATAAAATCAACATCATCTAAACTAGTCAAATTCTCAATACGTACATTTACTCTTTCTCTATATTCCTCATTAACTTCAAGTTCAACTGGTTCTTCTTCATTTTTTTTCGGTATTATTTTATTAAATAATTTATTTATTATCATTATATCTAAAAATAATATAATTTAGAGTAATTTAAGCTTTTAATAATTATTTATTTAACAATTAAATTTTCATTAAGCAAAAATTCAGTATTTATTCAATATAAATGATACATATTTAAATATTATTGTACATTATTTAATAATGAGTAATTCCAAAAACACTTTAAATCAAGAAGTAAAACGTTCAATAAATAATATGACAGATAAAGAAATAAAAAATTTAGGTTATATAATTTCAAAAAATAAACCAAAAAAAATGTATAAAAAAGTAGAAACATTTACATCATTTAATCAAAAAACATATGAACAATCTTGTTCAGATATAGACAAAATAAAAGATAAATTATTATCTAAATATGATAAAGAAATCCCATCTTATTTTAGTGAGTTAATTACTATAACATCATTTCCAATATTAAAACATACTGAATTTTATGGACTTCAATTGAAAATTCATAATACAGAAAAATATATTCAAAAACAATATGATGAAAGAAAAAATATAACTGAAATATTGAAAGAATTTGGATACAAAAAAATTTAATTATATTTAATTAATAAATATATTTTTATTGTAAAGTTATTTTTATCAAAAAATATTTCAGTTTCACTGAGGTTTACATTACCTCAGTGAAATCTGCAGCATGTCTTAGACTAGAACCAAATCCTGGCTCAGCACCAAATATTATGACCTTTTTACCGTATTTTTTAGATTTTTGTATTACTGGTAAGAAATCGGCATCTCTAGTAGCAAGAGCAATGAATTCAACATCATTTCTTGTTAATGCTACTTCTAATGCGGCTGTAGCAACAGCTATATCCACATCATTTGCATCGTCTTCTTGAACAGCTAAAGTCATGTCAACTCTATAACCTTCATTTATTATAGCCTCGATTAATTTTTCAGGTGCAAACTGATTAATAAAAACTTCAGCACTAATTACTCTACCATATTTAGAAGCCCTTCTTTTTAATTCTCTTAAATCAATCATAAATTCTTTACGAAGCATATTAGGACCATCTACAAAAAGTGCTACAGATTTTTCATCAGAATCCAGTTTAACTTTTGTCATTTCTATTTTTTTATTAACTCTTCTCTTATTTGATGAATAATTTTCATCTTTAGACATTTCTTCTTTATCTTCTTTCATTATTCTCATTTAATCACTCTCCTAAAATAATCAGATAATCTATATTTAAAAGTTTTTTTAATATCTATTTTAGGTTAAAATTTTCATTTTCAATAGAAGAAGAATTTCCAACTATTTTGTATGATGAATCAAAACTAATTTTTCCTATAAAATCATTAATTTTTATGGTAGAATTATTCAAATCACTAATAAATTTACTATCTCCACCTTTTTTAATATCACCATTAATTTTAGAAATTTGTATACTATTGATTTTAATTCCATCAATTATATAAGATTTAGGAGTAATTTGAGAAATAATATCAAAATTTCCATTATTTTTTAATATTAATGGATTATTAGATAATGTAATTTCTTCTGTAATACCAGTAAGTGTCAAATTATCATTAATTGATATTAATCCTACAAAATTTTTAAATGAAAATTCTATTTCTTCATTTTCAGAATTAATTTCTATAATATTATTAATTATTGTTTCATGATTACCAATAATATTTAGACTTATATTTACTCCTCTAAATTCAAAAATAGGATTTCCTTCTATATTTATTTCAAATTCAAAATTATCATTTTTTATTATTTCTTCTTTATCTTTTTCATAATTAATTATTTTTTTACCATTTTCAAAAATTTTATTAAAAATTCCAGAATATTTATTATTTTCTATATTCAATGAATTTTCATTAAATAAATTTTTATTATCTTCCATAGATGGAGAGTATAATATTAAAATAATTATACCAATGATAATTACACTCCCAAGAATTTTCTTTGGTGAATTAAAAATATTTTTCAATTTTATCATATTTAATTAATACATATTAATTAATATATCACTTACTAAAATAGATTAGTTGTTAATATGGTATTTGGAATTGGAACAGGAACAGATTTTTTATCTCAAATATTCTTTTTCCTATTATTTTTCCTTTTCATTTTTGTTTATCCAAGACTTATGTTAATGCAAGTAATTGTTAATTTAGATCGTACAGTAAAACAATTACAACAATTTTCAAAAACCGGAGAATATATTGCTTTAAAGAAAACTGGAAATGGTACAAATTCAAAGATTAAAAAATCTATTTCGAATTTTATGAATTTTTTTGTTATAAATCCAGTAAGTATGGATCCTTATGGAGTTATGAAAAAAATAGAACATTTAACAAATCTAAGTGAAAGAAGATTCAAATATTTTGTTGAAAATGTTGCTCCAAAATTAAGTTCTGAAGAAAAAGCAAATATGAATATGACTCTTGCTGGTGCAATATCATTAAATCAAATTATGAAAATTGTAAGACATTATGTTGAAATTGTTAAGAAAACTAAAAATTTGCAAATTGCAATGCTTCTTCAAATGCAATTACCATTAATTATGAAAATTTCTAAAGCTATGTTAAAAGGTACAGAAGCATTTTCAAATGGTTGGCCAGTTGGAGATTCTATAGGACCACATATAGCATCTTATTTGATTGGAGATGCTAAAACTAAAGAAATAGCAGATGATGAAACTTTATTTGCTAAGAAGAAAATAAAAGGAAAAAATGTTTTCATTTTACGTGCTAAAGGACCAGGTGGTAGATTAGGAAAATTAGGATTTGCTGTTCAAGAATTGTTTAATAAAAATAAAATATCAAAAATAATAACAATTGACGCATCTGCTAAATTTGAAGGTGAAAAAACTGGAAGTATTGCTGAAGGTGTTGGTGTTGCTATTGGTGGTATAGGTGTTGAAAGAGAGCATATAGAAAGAATTTCAACTGTAAAAAATATACCACTTGATACTATTGTTGTAAAAATGAGTAATGAGGAAGCTATAATGCCAATGCGTGAAGAAATTTTAAATACAGTTCCTAGAGTATTAGAAATTGTTGAAGATAATATAAAAAATACTAAACAAAAGGGATCTATAATTATAATTGGTGTTGGAAATTGTACAGGAATAGGAAATTCAAAGAAAGAAGCAATTAAAATTGAACCTTTAATTAGAAAAATTTCTAAAATTCAAAGAAGAAAAGAATTAAAAGAAAAACAAGAGAAAAGAAAATTTATTAATAGAATTACTGGAATGAATAATTAAATATAATATTTTTCTAATTTATAAAAAATAAAAAGCCTGAAAGAGGCTTATGACTTATAAGTCACATCCTCTACAGGTTTTTCTTCCATTACTTTTAGCTCTTTCTACTGCTGCTATTAGATTATCTGAAATATTTTTATCAAGAGCTTTGAAGAATTCTTGGCTTACTCTCATATTTTTTAATTGAGAACGTATAGCCGATTTAACAAACAATGCCATTTAAAATCACTCCTAAAAATAATAAACAATTTTCCTATTTAAAGGTTTATAATTAGTATATTTTCCCATAAAATTAATTTATCCATAAAATAATTATTTTCTTTACTTTATAGACAAATTACATTAACTTTAAATTCAAATAAAAACAAAATTTATAAAGTGATTTTATGGGTTTAAGACCAGGACGTGTTGTAAGAAAAATAGAAAGACCTTGGACTAGAGTTAGTCATCATAGACCTAAAATATCTTATGTAAAAGGAGTTCCTTTTCCAAAAACACATCAATTTGAAATGGGTAATAAAAAAGGTAAATTTGATTCTACATTTTATTTAATTTCAAAAGAAGCTGTTCAAATTCGTGATAATTCTGTTGAAGCAGGAAGAATTGTTGCTACAAGATTTTTGGAAGATAATTTAACTGCTGAAGGTTTCTTTATGAAGATTCTTGCTTATCCACATCATGTAATTCGTGAAAAACCAATTGCAACAGGTGCAGGAGCAGATCGTTATTCACAAGGTATGGCTCATGCTTTTGGAAAACCAACAGGGACAGCTATACAAGCAAAAGTTGGTCAGAAATTGATTAGAGTTCAAGTGAATAAAGAAAATATTAAAATTGCAAAAAAAGCCTTAAAAAAATTAAGTTTGAAAATATCTCCTAAAACTAAAATAGAATTTAAAGTTAGTTAAATATAAAAGAATAAAATATTATTATTATAATAAATCCAAATAATATACTTAATATATTTTTATGATTATTTTTCTTTTCATTTATATCAATTTTTTCTTCATTAAATGAATTAAAATTAATTCCAATTTTTTCTTTATTTTTTGTTATTGTTTTATTATTTTTAACATTATAAAAAATTTCATCAACAGATTTAATAAGATTATTTAATCTTTCACTATCTTTTTTCATCTTCATCTTTTCTTCATTTAATTTATGTTCAAGTTTTTCAATTTTTCTTATATTTTTTTTTAATTGTGATGTATATTCATCTTCTTTTATTCCATTTTCATTATAAATAGGATTTTTATAATTTAATTCTTCACCAATTTTTAAATATTCTTTTATTCCATTTTCAATTTTTTCTGAAATTGAGTAAATTTTATATCCAATAGTTTCAAGTTTTTCTTTTTCATTATTTTTAATATAATATTTTCCTATTTCATTTATTACATAGTTATAATTGTTTTTATATTCATTCAAATTTTTATATAATTTATTTTGAATATAATTTTGATTTTCATTAATTAATTTAAAATATTTAATATTATTATAATTTATTTTATCTTCTAAAATTCTCATAAGAATAATTGTTTATTTAATTTAAATGTTTATTATTTATTTTGTATAATAATCTATTTTCCCTTTTTTAATAATATCATTATTTTTTAAAAAAGTCATACATTTATCTATATATTCAATAATTTGACAATCTTTCATACCTTTTTTATATAAACTATGAATATAATTTGATGAAAATTCATTTCTATATTTCATAATTTCTTCTTTATTATAAGCATTTTTTGTTTCGTTTCTATTTCTTAAAAAAGATATTTCAATATTATATTTTTTTTCATTTTCAAGACTATCTATTGATATAGATTTATTTTTATTTTCATTTTCTATATATCTAATATCAACTTTAGTTTTTTCAAAAATAGGTTTCATATATGATATACCCATAATAAGAAAATGGAGTTAATATTTAAATACTTTATCTTAGTAAATTTCTTATAGTAATTATTAATTATTTTCTTTTCAATTAATATTTTTAAATCCATTTTCCATTTATTTATTAATTTTTTTTTATAAAGGAAAGGGAACTGACATGTACGTCAGTGCTCCCAGCGGGATTTGAACCCGCGTCGCAGCCTTACTTCTCTCATCCGATATGTCGAAACTTTCGAAGTCAATCGAAAGGGCTGAGTCCTGGACCGAACTAGACGATAGGAGCATAATAATAAATTCTATATAGAAATTTATAAACTTTAATTAAATATATAATAAACTATATTTATAATTTTTATATTTATATAAATATGATAATAATTCTTTAAAATTATTCATATAAAATCTATTATAAAATTAAGTGGGCAGAGAGGGATTTGAACCCTCGGCCGCTCGATTATCAGTCGATTAAGCAAGTTTTGTGCTCCAACCAGGCTAAGCTACCCGCCCTATATAAATTAATATTCTTTAATTGAAATTTATGCTTTAAATCATTTATTTTGATTAATTATAAGTATAAATAATTAATTAACATATTATAATTAATTATGAAAACTAAAAATTTAGTTTCAGATTTATTTTCTGAGAGATTAGGGAATAAAGATGATTATGTATTTTTAGCTGATGAGACACCAATACCTAAAATGGTTTTAAAACCAAATTATATGAATAATTATAAAATACCAAAAAATTATGAATCATTTACTCCTTTATATAAAAAAACAAATCAAAATATAGGATTTTTAGTTTGTTTAGGACATCTTCAAATAAAAGATATACTTAATTATAATCCAGAAAATATTCATGAAACATTATTAAAAAATACAATAAAAAGTGAAATTATAATTGGAAAAGATAAATATGAACCAAAAACCCATAAGAAATTAACAAAAGAATTATCTAATCTAATTATTGAAAAAGAAGAAAAATTAAAAAATGTTAATCATTATAAAATTAATATAGCTACTACAGTAGTTTGTGATTATTTTTCAAAATATAAAGAAGAATTATATAGTAATTTAAGAGATTCAAATTTTAAAAATCCTAATAATATAATTTTAGCTAATCAAAAATATATGAAAGTTCCACCATTTTATAAAACACTAGATTATAAATTAAAACAAAAAATTGGAGATATTGGAAAAAATATATATTTTCATAATAATTTTGCAGAAATAATATCAATTTCAAATGAGCATGATAATCTAAATATAAATAAAATTCCATATGTAAAATATAATCATAGAAAAAAATAAATTAAAGATATAATTAAATTAAAATCAATTTATATATAATGTTAATAGCAGCAACAAGTGATATTCATTTTCCAAAAGGATATGAAAATTTTTTAAAATCTATAGATAAAATGATAGAAAAACCAGATTTATTTTTATTAGCTGGAGATATTGTTAATAATGGAAATTTAAGTGAATTTGATAAATTTTATAATATAATATTTGGGAAGTTTAATTGTCCAATAATTTCTTGTTTTGGAAATACAGAATTACCAAATTTTAGAGAAGATGTAAAGAAAAGATATAAAGATATTAAATTTCTTGAAGATGAATCATTTAAAATTGATATTAAAGGAAAATCAGTAGGAATTTTTGGAACTACTGGAAGTTTAGAACAAGCAACAAGTTGGCAAAAAATAAACATACCAGATATTGAAAAAATATATGAAAAACGTATACAATTAACAGAATCTATTTTAAGAGAAATGAAAACTGATTTTAAAATTTTATTAATGCATTATGTACCAACATTTAAGACATTAGAAGGAGAAAATCCAAAATTTTATTCTACAATGGGATCAAGAACTTATGAAAATATAATCAATAATCAAAAACCAAATATTGTTATTCATGGTCATAGTCATTTTGGTATTAAAACAGCTTGGTTAAATTCAATTCCTATTTATAACGTTTCTTTTCCAGTGAATAAAGATATAGTTTTCATTAATACTGATAATATTAAACCAGGATTAACTAAATTTTTATAATTATTATTTTATTTTGTTAAATTAAATTTAAATAATATGTAAATCTTTAGTATATGATTTTAATTAAACAATTAATAATAATTTAAAATATTATTCCTTAATATTTTAATTAATAAAATTTTTAATTATTTAATTAGATTTTTTTAAAAAATAATATGTTTAAGTGTTTTAAAACACTCTAAATTATAATGAGATCAGATAATTGGGATAAAAAAGAATTAAATATGGAAAAATATGGAGAACATAATAAGTTAAATCTTCATTATAAAGATTCTTATTATTTACCAATAATTTTACATAATTGTAATATTAATT
>JABABT010000024.1 GCA_014238095.1 Candidatus Aenigmatarchaeota archaeon | reverse complement strand
AATTATGAAACCATTTTTTAATATCTAAAGAAAAATTGACATAATTTTTTACTTTTAGAAAATATTTTTAACATAGATTTAATTTTAATATAATTGGTAAATTAATTGTTGATGGATAAATTTTATTAAAATGTTATCTTTTTATATCTTCAATCACTTTACTTGTTTCTTGGTTATTATGAATTTTGACAAACAATCGATTTCAACAGTGATGGAAAGTCAAGATCTCATATCTTCTCTAGCAGAAAAGTTAGATTTCATAAATATTCAAATATTAAGGAAATTTTATCAAACAAATAAATCTTTTCCAAATGATACACAACCATATTGCTTCTCTGTATTATTTATGGAAATGAAATCATTTCATAAAATAAAAATTGGTCAAGAAGCATTAAGAAAAAGATTAGATAATTTAGTTTCTATGAAGATTGTAAAAAAAATAGGTAGAACAAATCCAGCTAATTATTTTCCAATTGAAGAAAGAAAAAGACTAATTAGAGCTGTAATTAACAGATTTATGGAAAATAATGAATTAATTTAATATTATAATGGTCTTACCCTATAAAGTATGATTTTACCTGCATAAACTGGTTCAATAAGTCTATTATTGGTTAATTGGCGTGTTATAGTACGCATAGTGTTCCAAGATACACCTTTTTTCTTCTTTATTTCTTCTTCTGTTACTTTAGGGTATATTTTATATGTTAATTTTTGTCTCCATTGTTCTATAGTTAAAGGTATTTTAGATTCTTGAAGAATTTTCATAGCTATGTTAATTGTACTTGGTTGAATTATTATTCTAGGCATATATTTTCTTATATTTTGATTGTTTTATGTTTATTTATGACTTATAATGACAATTCCAAATATAAAATGACTTATAATGACAATTTAGAACAAAATTAATCTATACGTATGAATATTTTATTTTTTTATATATATTATATTATATTATAAAAATAATATTTATTATATTATATTATAAAAATAATATTTATTATAACATATTTATAATATATATTATTTAATTAAAATATTATTATTATTAATAAAATAAAAAAATTACAATATGTATAAATCAAAAAAATATTGAACATTTTTATTAAAAAGGTTCTTATAAAATTCTAAAAAATCATTTTATATCTTAATTTTCTCATAATTTCATTTATTTCCCACAAAATATTTAAAACTAAAAATATGATAGTTTATATGAAAAGAGGACGTCCAAATATAAGAAATATTATAATTTCAGAATTAATTGAAATATTAAAAAATTCAAGAACTCCATTAACAACATCAAATATTACTACTTCAATTTCAAAAAAATTAAACAAAAAAATAAGCTGGAATACAATTCAAAAATATATTAATGAATTATTAAATCAAGAAAAAATAAATTATATTATTTTACCACATTCAAAAAACATAAATCGTAATGGTTTAACAGTATATTCTTTAAAATCCCATTAAATTTAATAATTTCTAAAAATAGATTAAATTATGGAAAAGCCATATATAGTACAAAAATTCCTTTCAAATGGATATCAATTAACAGAAGAGTCTCTCCTATTCTTTGTAGAAAATGAAAGTAAAATACAAAAATTTTTAGATATTACAAAAGGAAGACTTGACCAGTCAATAATAACTTTAGATACAATAAATGAAATATTTTCAAATAAAAATTCAGAATTAGAAATGAAAATATTAAATACATTTTCTAGAAAAAGTAAGAATATATCCATAGACGAATTAACAAAAATTTTTATTAAACGTTATCAAAAAATGTCTGATATTCTAATAAAAAATAAACAATTATTAAATTTAATTTCTATTAATAGAATTAAACAACAAGAAAAATTTTCATTAATTGTTATGATTAAGGAAATTAATTCTGGAGAAAAATCAATTTTAGTTGAAGATTTAACAGGAACAATTACTTTACACATATCAGATAGTATAATAGGTGATTTTAGATTTCTTGTTGAAGATGAGGTAATTGGAGTTGTTTGTGATAAATATGGAACGTATAAAAATAATGTAGTAAGAATATTTCAACCAGACATACCACTCACTACAAAAATAAGAAGTTCTAAAGAGGAAATTTTAATAATTTTTGTTTCTGATATTCATATGGATAATAAAAATTTTGACCAATATAAATTAGAAAAATTTATAGATTTTTTAAAGAAACAAAAAATTAAAACAAATGTTTTTGTTATTGGTGATGTTTCAGAAAAAGAAGAAGATATAGAAAAATTCAAGAAAATGATACCAGAAAAAATTTCTGTTAATTTTCTAAGAGGTCATTTAAAACATATTAAATCAGGTAATTGGTTACCAGATCCATCCCATTTAGATATTAATGGAGTTAGAATATTTCTTTCACATGGAGATAAATTCCAAAAATATTATGAAAAATTTAGATTAACACCAGAAAATATGATATTACAATTATTGAAAAAAAGACATCTTTTCCCAATATTTAAATCAAATTCTATAATAAAAACAGAAGAATTGATAATTGATAATATACCCGATATTTTTGTTATAGGACATTATCATGAACCTTCAATAATGAATTATAAAGGTGTAACTTTGATATCTTTAGGAAGTTTTATAGAAAATCCTATTTTTTGGGGGGTTAATTTAAAAACAAGAGAAAATATAAAAATAGATTTAACATAATCATTACATGGATATTTTCTTTCAATTAATTGATGTAGATTATGTTATGGTTGGTGGTAAAGTTGTTGTAAGAATATTTGGAAAATGTGAAGATGGTAAAACAGTTACATTTTTCGTAAATAATTATAATCCATATTTTTATATCCAATCTTTAGAAAAAGATGAAATTGTAGAAAATTTCCTAGAAAAATATAATAATGAAATAATTAAAATTGAACCAGTAATGAAATTTTTACCACATTGTTATATGAAAGAAAAAACAAAAATCATTAAAATAACTTGTAAAGACCCATCTAATATTCCTATAATTAGAGATGATTTATGGAAAGAAGGAATTGTTAAAAAAATATTTGAAGCAGATATTTTATTCAAATATAGATTTATGGCAGATAAAGGATTGAATGGTAGTAGATGGTATAAAGCAAATGGAACTCCAATAACAACATCAACAGTAAAAACAAATAGAAGTTTTAATTTATTAGAAATAAAAGAAACAGAAGAAAAAAATTCAAATTTTAAAACTTTATCATTAGATATTGAAGTTGTTTCAACAGAAGGATTACCAAAAGCAGAAATATCTCCAATAATTATGATAAGTTTAGCATTTAGTCCAAATTTCAATAATAAAAAATCCCTTGTTTTAGTTGCAAAACCAATTAAAAATATTAATGATTCTCAAGGATTCATTAATGAAAAAGAAATGTTAGAAGAATTTTTAGAAATATTACAAAAATATGATCCTGATATTGTTGTAGGTTATAATAGTAATAATTTTGATATACCATATATTTTGGATAGATTAAAACAAAATAATATAAAACAAATACTTGGTAGGAATGATAAACAATCTTATTATAGAACAATAATTGGTTCAACAAAAAGTTCTATACCAGGAAGAATTTTAGTTGACGATTATGTAATGATAAAAGAAATGCAAATAAAAACTCAATTAGCAGAAAAAGGATTTCCTAAATTAAAAAGATATGGATTAAATGATGTTTCTCTTGCTCTTCTAGGAGAAGGAAAACATGATATTCATTATAAAGATATTCCAAAACTTTGGGAAGGTAGTAGTGAAGATGTTATGAAATTAGTTGATTATGCAAGACAGGATAGTATACTTGCTTTAAGATTACTTCTTGAAAAGAATTTATTAGATAAGTTTTTTGAGTTATCAAAAGTTTCTGGTTTATTAATGCAAGATATTTTAGATGGAGGAGAAGCAACTAGAATAGAAAATATATTATTGAAAGAATTTAACAAAAAAGAATTTCTCTTACCATTAAAACCAAATTCTAATGAAATGAATAAAAGATTAATTGAAAAAGATGAGTTAGGTTTTAAAGGAGCACTTGTTTTAGAACCAAACACTGGATTACATACTATTCCTATTGTATATTTAGATTTCAAATCAATGTACCCAACTATTTTTATATCATTTAATATATGTCCAACAACATTAATAACAAAAGAATCCTCTTACACTGGAGAAAATATAAAAACACCATTAGGTTCTAAATTTGTTCCAAACTCAATTCGTTTTGGTATAATACCAAAAATTGTACAACATTTAATCAATGAAAGAGATAGAATAAGAACAGAAGCAAATAAAACCACAGATGTAAATTTAAAAAAAATATTAGAATCAAAACAAATTGCTGTTAAATATATGACAAATGCTTTTTATGGTTATACAGGATACATCAGAGCAAAAACATATAATTTACATGTAGCAACAGCAATTACTGGTATAGGAAGAACATTAATAGAAAAAACACGAGACACTGTTAACAATATTGAAAATATGAAAGTTGTTTATGGTGACACAGATTCTGTAATGGTAAAAATTTCAAAAGCAAAATCACCAGAAGAAGCATTTAAAATTGGACAAGATTTAGAAAAAAAAATAAATAAAGTACTTGAAAATAAAATAACAATAAAAATAGAAAATGTTTTTAAAACATTACTTATTTTATCCAAAAAAAGGTATGCTGGAATAAGTGTTGAACCAAATCCAAATGGAATTTGGAAAGAAAAAACAGTTATGAAAGGAATTGAAACTGTAAGAAGAGATTGGTGTGATCTTACAGGTTCCACTTTAAATAGAGTTTTAGATATTATTTTAAGAGAACAAAATCCAAAGAAAGCATTAAATTATGTAAAAGAAATAATTTCAGATCTTGATAATAATAAAATACCATTAGAAAAATTAGTAATCACAAAATCAATTTCAAAATCATTGAAGCAATACAAAGGTATAATGCCTCATGTAGAAGTTATGAAAAAAATGCAGAAAAGAGATATTTCAACTGCTCCATCAATTGGAGATAGAGTACCATATGTAATAATTAGTGGTTCTCAATTAACTTCAAAACGTGCTGAAGATCCAGATTATGTAAAAGAAAATGGTTTGAAAATTGATTCTAAATATTATAAAGAAAATCAATTAGCTCCTCCATTAGAAAGGGTATTTGAATCTTTAGGAATAACTAAAACAGATATTTTAATTCCAGACCAAAAAAATATGTTATCTTTTACTAAAAAACCAGAAAAACAAAATATTTTAGAAAATATGGATGGTGTTATTTGTGATTCATGTTCAGAAACTTTTAGAAGACCACCAATTTTAGGTAAATGTGATTCATGTTCAGGTAAATTATCATTTTATTCTGGAGAAATAAAATCCAAATCAGCTATAATATAATTTTTATATGAACAACAAAAATATTTTATGGATTTTTACATAATATCAAATACAAAAAAATTAAAATCTAAACTAATTCTTTTTTCTTTAATCTTTCTATAATTGCTACATATGCAGGCCTTGTAATTAATATACCAATAAATACTCCAATAATTGTTGCTATTGCGAAACCTTTCAATGATCCAATTCCACCCAATATAAGAGGAATCATTGCAAACACAATTGTTGCGGCAGAGGACCATATCATATGCATAGCAACTTTACGTCTTTCATCTAAATGTTTACCTTTTTCTTTAAACAACTGATCAGTCATAATTATTAATTGACCAATACCAGCACCAAGTATTGCAATAAATCCAGCTATTACAGGAATATCTATTGTCCATTGTGTAATAACTATACTTGAAGCAACACCAATCATAGCAATAAATGTAATCCAACCAATTAATCCTGTAACCTCTTTTTTAATTACTCCAATAACAACAGCAAGTAAAATTACAACACCAGCAAAAATTTGATTTGATGCCATTCCTAAAACAATTAAAATTTCAAGTAAACTAATTAAAATCATTGGTAAAATTATTTTATAATCACGATATCTATAAGCAATAATAATTATTACAGCTATAATTCCAGCAAGTGCTACATATACTGTTGATCTAACAAGTTCTTTTCCAGAAGATTCAGTTATTGTATCAACTTTTACAATTTCTAATTTTACAGGTAAACTACCTGAACGTAATGTTGATTCAATTAATAATTTTTCTCTATTTGCTTCTTCTAATGAATTAGCACCACCACTTATTGTTGCTGTTTTTGCAAATGTACCAGCAATAGATGTTGCTATATTTAATTCTGTTATTAATCTTCCATCAAGTAATAAAATAAGTTTAGGTTCAATATAATTATTATCAAAAGAATTTCTATTAGAAGAATATCCAGAAGTTAATTTTCTAAATTTTCCAGCTCCATAATCACTTACTTGAACAGTAAAACTAAATTCATAAGTTCCATCACCCCTTGGTATAACTTGACTACTTTGACTACCAGAAAGAACATTTTCAACATCTGAACCTTCAAATAAGTCAATATAAACAGCAGCAATAGTATCTTCAATAGAAATTATTGTTATTGTTTCATTATCTATTGAAAATGAATCATTAACAGAATAAGTAATATCATTTTCAAGAAGTATGACTTTCCTAACATCATCAAATCTAATTATATGAAAATCTTCACCTAATCGTAATTCACCTTGACCATCAACAAAATTAATTCTTTGTGATAATTTTGCTTCAAACACTCCTTGTTTTGAAAGGAAATCTCTAACATCATCTCCTGTTCCACCAGACATATCAATTTGTATAAAACTATCTTCAGTAAGAACATTTGTTATTGGACTTATTTTTACTTCATTTAATCCAAAGAAATTAATTCTATTTTCTAATGTTTTTATTGTTTCATCAAGTTCTTTTTCATTTATAGATGATGTTGGTTTTAAAAGAACTTTTGTTCCACCCTGTATATCAATTCCAAAATTCAATGGTTCTTTATTTTCTTTAATTACAGTTATTCCAATATTTCCATCTTCATTTATTTTACATCCTTTATTTTCTCCATTAACAACAATATTAATAAATTCATCTGAACGACGATTTTCAAAAGATTGTATAAATTCTTCTTCATTTGTTATTATATTACCAGAAATTTGATTAATAACATCTCCAATTTGAATTGAACAATTATTATTTGTAACAGAATCAACAGTAACATCATTCAAATTCAAATAATATGGAGAAATAATCAAAATAAAAGATGAAATTGAAAGTAAAATTAATATAATAAATCTGATATCTTTAATAATTTTTTCTATCATTATTTAACCTCTCCTAAATTTCCATGTTTTCTTTTGAAATATATTTGAAGTAATCCAGCATTAAAAATCCAAGTAAAAATCAAATCAGCTAAAAATCCTATTACAAGAACCTCTGCTATATTTACAAGAAGTTTTGAAGTTGATAAGAATATTACCAAAATCATTGTAGCTGTTATTGTAGCTACAAGTGTAATACCAGTTACAAGAGCTTTTTTATATCTTTGTTTAAAACTTTCATTCCCACTACCAGTAACTCTACTTGTCAAAACTATATTGCTATCAACAGTGAAACCAATTAACATTAACAAACCTGCAAATCCAGCAAAACTCATACTTATTCCTAAAATACTTGTGAAAGCTATAGTTGTCAATATATTACCCAATAATGCAAATACAATACCAAAACTAGAAAAAACATTTCTATATATTAGAAATATAACAAAACTCATTAGAATGAATGAAATTGCTAAAATATACGTAACCTGTCTAAAAAATGTATCACCAAGAAATGAACCAACAGTTTCTTCTTCATAATTATTAACAATAATCCCAGAATCTTCAGCAACTGATAATACATCTGAAGCTCTGGTATTTTCTGCTACCTGTATTGTAGCACCATAACCATTAGAAGATTTTATACCATTTATGATACCACTTCCAAATCTTTCCACAATTTTTACTTCAAGACCAACAACATCAACTGGTTTATCTGTATTTATTGTTATTAAGGTTCCTCCTTTAAGATCTACATCTTTTAAAATAAACTCCCCAGTTTGAGAATAATTATAAAAAAGAATACCAACAGATACTACAAATAATATTATAGGAATGAAAATTAATTTCCTAAGATCTAATTCCATAGAAATTAATATACAATAATTAATATTTAACTTCTTTGTAATATATTTTTAGTATATATGATAAAATATAATGAAAAAATATTTCGTGCATATGATATAAGAGGAATTTATGGAAAAGACTTAACAGATAAAAAATCTTTTTTATTGGGAAAATCTTTTGGAAAATTTATTGGAGAAGGTAAAAATATTGTTGTATCTAGAGATACTAGAAATAGTGGAATAAAATTAAAGAAAAAATTTATTTCTGGTTTAATTTCAGTTGGTTGTAATGTTATTGACATTGGAATAACATCATCACCAATGATGTATTTTATATTAATCAAGAAAAAATATGATGGTGGTGTTTCAATTACAGCTTCTCATAACCCTGCTAAATGGAATGGATTTAAAATGACTAAAAATGGTGGTATTCTTTGTTCAGAAGGAATGGGTATGGAAGATATAAAGAAAAATTATTCAGAAAATAAATTCACAAAACCAAAAAAGAAAGGTTTAATTAAAAAATTAAATATAGAAGAAATTTATAGTAAATTTGTTTTAGATAAAATAAAAATATCAAAACCTCTTAAAATTGTATTAGATCCTGGAAATGGTACTGCTTGTAAAATAGCTGAAAAATTATTCAAGAAAATTGGCCACAATGTAATTGTTATAAATGGAAAACCAGATGGTTCTTTTCCATTTAGACCATCCGACCCAAAAGAAGAAAATATTAAAGATTTGATAAAAGAAGTAAAAAAACAAAATGCAGATATAGGAATAGCATTTGATGGTGATGCAGATAGAGTTGCTTTTGTAGATAATTTAGGAAGATATGTAAAATCAGGTAATGTAACCATACCTATTTTTTCTAAATATTTAATATCAAGTAAAAATAAAAAAATAGTTTATGATATTTGTTGTTCTTCATACATTGAAGAATTTATAACATTTAATGGAGGAATAGCAATTCCAAGTAGAGTAGGTCATTCTTATATTATGAACAAAATTCTAGAGGAGAAAGCAGTATTTGGTGGAGAGTATAGTAATCATCTTTATTTTGCAAGTATGTTTGGAATTGATGATGCTATTTATGCAGGATTAAAAATGAGTGAAATTGTTTCTAAATCAAAAAGAAATTTTTCTGATATTGTAGACAGTATTCCAACATATCCAACATCAAAAGTAGAAGAAATTAATTGTTCTGATAAAATAAAATTTGAAGTTGTAAAAAGAATTGGTGAAAAATTAAGAAAGAAAAATTATAGAATTTTATCTATTGATGGGATTAAAGCATTTGATAAAGAAAATAATTGGATTTTAATAAGACCATCTAATACAATGTCTATGATTAAAACAAATACAGAAGCCAAAACAGAAAAAAAATCAAATGATCTTTTAAATTATTCAATAAAAATAATCAAGCAAGAAATAAAATCATTTAATTAATTCTATATAAAATGTTCCAATAGGAACTTTATTTACATTATTGAAAGGATATTCTACTAATTTAGTTATTTTTCCTCTAGGATTTGTATCTTTATTTCTTGAATTAAAATCTATACCATCATCTGTTCCAGCATCATAAGGAAATAAATTTATTGTTGCATTTTCAATCCACCCATTTGTACTATTATATAATTCAAAATTATGTATACCAACAAACCAATCTGGACTAGGAGCAATCATAGATACTATTGTTATTTGATTAAATTCTTCATTAGCAATAAATCTTATTTCATCTTTACCAGGAGAATGAAAAACATTATTTCCTTGAAGAAGTTTGTTTGCTTTATTAGAATTTATATAATTATTTATTTCTTTGTTCAATATACTTCTACTTCCAGTTTCAGCCATAAGTTCCATACCATCAGAAGATATTCCTCCCTCCTCCCAAATAATTAATTCATTATTATGAAGTAAACCAACTAATGGTGATAAATGAGCACCATTTGGGTAAGCACTATTATGGGTTCCTTCACTCCAACTTGTTTCAAAAACAAATCTATATTCAACACCATTCTCTAAATCATTTTCATCATAAAGATCAACAACATCTTCAACAAAATAATTATTTGTATTTAAAAAAGAATAAGCAACAAATATACTAATAAATGAAACTAAAACTAATAAAATAACAATATATTTCATCTTATTTTTCATATTATAATATATAATAATATTTATTTAAGTGATTAAATGATACATAAAAATAATTCCAAATTAATAAATAATAGTTTTTATTTAATGGCAGATTTTTTAATTGTAACATCATTATCATTTATTTTTTGGTTAATTGTTGGAAAAACATTATCAGTAGAAAATTTTGGAATAATTGCTACATCAATAAATATTTCATTATTAATTTCAGCAGTTGCTTTAATAGGTTTACCAAATGCAACAACAAGTTTAATATCAAAATATTTACATAAAAGAAACACAAAAAAAATAAAAGGTTTAATTAAATTTTCTTTTAAATTTTCATTTTTAGTAAATTCTTTAATTTCATTATCAATATTAATTTTCTCAGATAAAATTTCTACATTTACAAATTTACCAATAGAAGCAATATGGATAACATCTTTACTTATTTTTGGATGGACTTTTTGGCTTCTAACAACAGGAATTTTACAAGGATTTGAAAGAATGAAAACAATTTACAAATCTAATTTAATAGGAAATATAATAAAAATTTCTTTTACATTAATTTTGTTTTTAATATTTTCCAATTTTATTGGTCCTTTAATTGCACTTTTAATTAGTTTAATTGTGACAATATTTATGAGATATAATATTTTTCATTTAAGGAATTCATATAAAATAGACATAAAATATATTTTTAAAAAATATTCTTTACCATTATTTCTTCCAAGTATAATATGGTTAATTTTTTTAAATTTACCAAATATTATATTGAATTCATTAACAACTAATTTTATAACTGGTTTGTTTGCATTGTCATTAACAATTGCAACTCCAATACTTTTCATTCCAATGACATTAAACCAAGCTTTATTTCCTATAATTTCTAGATTATCTGTCCAAAAAAATACAGATAAAATAAAAAGTAAATTAATTACTTCTGTCATTCGTTATTCAATATTTATTTCATTCCCAATAATAAGTTTATTAATAATTTTTTCAAATGAAATCATTTTAATTTTTTCCCAATTAGAATATTTACAATCTTCTGAATTGTTCATTTTAGTTATACCAGCAACATTTTTGTTAGGAATAGGACAAATATTTATTTTAAGTATATTTTCATTAGGAAAAAGAAAAGCTGTAATAAATATTACTATAATATCTATATTGTTGTTTGTTGTATTTTCAATTCCAGCAACAATATTTTTATCTGGATTTGGAATGGGATTAGTTTATTTATTTTCAATGTTATTTTTAGTTTTGACTAGTTATTTTTATATTAAAAATAAAATAAAATTAAAAATACAATATAAAAGTATTTTAAAAATATTTACAGCTTCATTTATATTTATAATTATAATTTTACCTCTTAATAATTTATTTGATTCATTATTTGTAAAAATATTTTTAGTAATTTCAGGAATATTAATTTATTTAGTAGTTTTAAAATTAATTAACTATTATACAAAAGAAGATTTGAAAGTATTAAAATATTTAGGTTCTAAATCTAATATTTTAAATAAAATTTTAAAATCATTAATGAATATTTTATCAATAAAATATTAAATCCCAATATATTTTAGTAAAGGTAATATAACAAATATAGTTTGTATTAGTAACATTATACTAACTAATTTATTTTCAGTTATATTTCCAATTTTCATTATTAAATGAGTCCATGAATAAATTCCATTTCCATATCTAGATTTTATTATACCTTTTTTATTTATAATTCCAGTATCTGATGGAAATTTTCCAAGTTTATATCTACCATAAAATTTCAGAGCAGCTTGTATGAAAAATGGAATTGCCATAATAAAAACAGCACGTTCAATATTACCAATTATACCACCTACAATAATAACAGCACCAATTAAATAAGAATCAACATCACCTGAAAGTATTTTAGCAGGATTTTTATTGAATATTGAAACACCAAGTAAAGCAGCAGATGTTATAAAAAATATTGTTGTAGCAAGAATATTTCCTTCTAAATATCCAACCAAACCTAAACCAAATGTAATTATTATTCCCATTCCAATTTGTAAGAAATTATATCCTCCTAACATATTCACCATATTGGAGGAAACAACAACACCAATAGGTATTAACAATAATGGAAACAAAATACCAAAATTCAATGATCCTAATATTGGAATATATATTTCTGAATTTCCAGCCATTATTACCATTAATGGTATAGCAGCAGGAATAGTAAGAAGAGGTTTCTGCCACGTTTTTAAACCAATTTTACCAGTTATATATGAACCTTCTTTTTTCTGTTTAGAATTTATATCATCCAAAAATCCAGTAAAAGAAATTATTAGAATACTTGTTATTCCTGCAAATAATGTAACGAAATCTATAGAAATATTATTTAAAAAAGTACTAAAAAAAACAAAAACCAAAAGTCCACCAATCAATCCTGCACTTACAGATAATCCAGCAGGATATGGTATTTTTGTTTTCTTAAATTTATGAATATCTGTAGTTACCAAACCAATAAATTTTAAATAACGAATAGCATATGGAGTTAAAAAAAATGTTACAAAAAATGCAACAATAACACCAATTAATATTTCTATCATATAATTACCTTGTAAATAATTGACCCATCACAATTTCTCTGTAAACATTGTTCTATAGGTAATCCATTTTCAAAAACATTCTCAAAAACATCTGTATTATTTTCTAATATTCTAATAAATTCTATTGGATATGATTGTTGTACTGAACCAGAACTAATAGCAAATTTTTGTACAAATATGTACCCATATCCATGTTTGTTTATTGTTGAACTTATTTTATCAATATCATTACTTATCAAAATATTTGAAAGATCTGGTATATTTATTTCCCATACAGCAGTTCTTTCACAATTATATCTTGTTGGATATTTGTAAAGAGATAAAATTATTTCATCTTTTGGAATATTTTCTTTTACCCAATCACAAGTATCAAAAAATAATGGTGAAAAATCTTTTATTTGATCCAGTCCAGTTATTTTTTCTTTTAAACTATAGAATGAAAATATTATAACAATAAAAATTATCAGATATGTTAAATATTTATTATATTTATTATATTTATTAAATAGATTTTTTATTTTTGATAAATAAACACCTGAAAGTATACCAATTATTGGAACAATACTTAATGTATATCTTGAAAGATCTTCTGTTCTTGGATTTGATGAATAAAATATATAAAATATTATTATAAATGAAACTATCATCAACCAACCAACCATATCTTTCTTTGAAACAAATAATACAAGTCCCCCAATAAATGCAAATGGAATAAATAAAATACCAATTAAATTTACTAAGAAGTTTTCATTATAAAATCCATATGAAAATTGTAGATAATTAAGAATACCAAAATTTAATATTCCTTGATTAGATCCAGTATCAACAATTATATTATCAAATTTAATATATTCAGTTTCTTCAACATTATTAGGACAACTTCCTCTAATTATTTGTTCTAAATTATAACAATTAGGTTCATAAAAAACAACGGAATTTCTAATAACCCATGGAGAAATAATTAAAAGTATAATAATTACAACAAAACCATAAGTTTTGAATGTATTTTTAAATTCATTTTTAAAATTATAATTACTATTTTTCAAAAGGTTTATTATTCCACAACCAATTATAGCAAAAAATATTAAGACACCTTGAATATTTATTAAAATAGATAAACCAGAAAAAATTCCAGCTAAATACCAAAACTTTTTATCATTTTTTTTAATTGCAGTTATTAGACTTAGAAAAGCAATAGTGAAAATAAAAACATATGGAACTGTAGAATAAAATAAAACGGAATATGTAACAAAAGAAGGAATTGTAACTGTTATTATTGAAGCAATTAAACCAGAAGTATAAGAATAAAGTTTATTTATGAAAATAAATACAACAAGTCCTGTTAAAAATGAAATAAATGGTATTAAAATTTTAACAATATTTTCATTAAATCCAAATAAAAAGTAAAAACTTCCTTCTAATATGTTCCAAAAAGGAGATCTTGTATAATTTTCAGATTCAATTTTTGTACTACCTAAAGGAATTTCAGACGAATATTCTAATTCAGTACCTATATATTTTGCAATACTTATATGAAATGCTTCATCTCCAAATGCAATAGGATTATTTAATGTAAGGTTAATTTCTATCAAAAATACACTTAATAATAAAGAGAGAATCAAAACTTTTTTCAAAATTTCTTTATTAAAAGAAAACTCCAATTCCATAATTTTATAATAAATAACATTATTTATAAATTATTTGAATTTTATACAATTAGCAAATATTTAATCATACATTAAGTTTATCAATTAAAATAAGAAAAATCATTTATGGTTAAATTAAACCTTAATGAATTTTTTATGAATAATTTTCATTGGTTCATATTAATAGGAATTATTTTAGTTGGAATATATTTAAGAACTCTTAACTGGATTCCTGGTGAAATAACAGCTTACGATCCTCAATTTTTTTATAGATATACAGAAGAAATATTAAGTAATAATTTTATTTCATCAAAATGGGATTTTTTAAGTTTTGCACCACATGGAAGACCAGTTGATTTTGAATTAGGTTGGTCTTATACTATAGCACTTTTCCATCAATTCGTAATCCAAATAAAAAATGTAACTGTAGCAGAATCAGCAGGATTTTTTGTAGCACTTTTCGCTTCATTATCAGCAATACCTGCTTATTTCTTAGGCAAACAAATAACAAATATTTGGGGAGGTCTTGCAACAGCATTTTTTGTTTTAACAACAATAATTTTCCTTTCAGTTTCTTATGCAGGTTATACAGATACAGATACAATTGTTGTATTTTATACATTATTAACAGCTGCAACAACTATATTTGCAATAAAGAAAGCAGAAATTATGGATTATACAAATAAAGAATCATTCATAAGAACTTTCAAAAAATATTTAATTTATTTAATACCAGCAATAATTGCATTTTGGTTATTTGCATTTAATTGGAATAGTAGTTGGTATATTTATTTCATATTTTTATTCTTCATACCAATTTTAATAATTTTTAGAGTTATAGAAAATTTAATCAGTAACAAATTCAAAATCAATTTCCAAACAATTATAGATATTATAAAAAAGCAGAAAAATTTAATATTTGCAATTATTTTAATTGGTATTTTAGGTGAAGCTATAACATTAATTACATCAGACTGGCCATTCAACACATCCACACCACATTATCAACTTGTTGAAGGTTTAAACATTCTTGAAGCTAGTGGATTATTTTTAGGAGTTTTCATAATAGGATTTGGTATATTAGGTGGAATAGTTGGAATTGCATTTGGTAAAAAAATATTACCATTAATTGGAATAGCAATAGGAATTTTATTATCAATTATATTAATTTCATTTGGAATTACTGGTATTGATTTAATTGTAAATCAATCTGTAGCAGAATTACAACCAATAACAAGTTTACCCGAATTAATTTCAATAATGATTCAAAGAATTGGAATAATTCCAATTATTTTTGCTTTCTCAGCATTTGCTATAACATTTATTAAATTAATTTTCAGAAAAAATATAAATAATATAGAATATTTTATAATAATTTGGTTTATAATTTCATTATTATTAGCAACAAAAGGTGTTAGATTTACTCTATTACTTTCTATACCAGTAATTGTTGCAGCAGGTTTCACAATTGGAAATATTTTAATTTATGTAAAGAAAAAATCAAATCCTATATTACTTACAACAGTAATATCAATTATTTTAATTAGTGTTCTTATTCATTTCAATAATAGTTATGAATTATCAAATCAATTAGGTGGGGAACAAATAACTCCTGATTTCAAAGATGGTTTAGAATGGTTAATTCAAAATGCAGATAAAGACTCAATTATAGCAACATGGTGGGATCCTGGACATACAATAACAGGATATACAGGATTAAGAGTAATGGCAGATGGTTTTCATTGTGGACCAGATTCATGTATATTTTATGATCATAATACACGTATAACTGATATGGGTAGAGCATTTGCAATATCAGATGAAAATGAATCATATAATATTCTGAAAAAATATACAGAATTTACAGATGATCAATGTAGAATTTTAACGGAAAGATTTAATGATAAATTTGATGAATCTCTATGTAAAAATCCAACAGAAATGTATATTTTAGCAACAAGTGATTTAATTTATAAATATTATTGGCTATCATTTTTTGGAACTTCAAAAGGAGATCAATTTGTACAATGTGATATAAATCAAAATCAAATTACAGAATCAAAAATAAGCTATTCTTGTTATTCTGGAACACAAACTGAAATATCATTATTACAAAATCAAACATCAGGAGAAGTAAGTGTTGTATTAAATTCTCCATTACAAGGTATTAGAAATTCTATTATTACTGATTTAGTAATTTATCAAAATGGCCAACAATTAGCATTTAAAAATTCAGATTCTCTAAATGTAATTGATGGTTTAGTTTGGATAGATCCTTCATTCAGTAATTTAATTTTTATGTCACCTGAAATAAGAGATTCTGTATTTACTAATATGTTTTTCTTTGATGGAAAAGGTGAAATCATACTTGGAATAGATCCTTTGAAAAATTTCAATCTTAGATATAAGAATTCTGAAATGAAAATTTTTGATATAAATATAAATAACTAAACTTTTTTTAATATAAATTAATATTAATTATGGGAATTTTACCAAAAATGCCATTTGAAAGAATCTTAAAAAAAGCAGGTGCAAAAAGAGTTTCTCAATCTTCTCTTGATCAATTCGCAGCAATTATGGAAGAAAAAATGAACAAAATTTCTGTAGAGGCAATAATACTTGCGAAACATGCTGGTAGAAAAACAATAAATATTGATGATGTACGTATGGCTAAAAGAAAATTATATTATAATTTCTAAAATAAACCAAAATATTTAATTATTATATATACAATTTATTAATATGTTTTCAACAGATGAAATTATTCAGAAAATAATTAAAGAATCTAATAAATCTTTAGATGAAATTAATCAACTTATTGATAATGAAATTAAAAAAGTAAATGGAATGATAGATAAAAAAACAGCAACATTTATTGTTGCTAAAACAATCGGAATTGAACTCCCAAAAACAATAGAAACTAAATTACAGATAAAGAATTTAGTAGCAAATATTAGAGGAGTTAATATTGTCGGAAAAATATTTAAAATATCACCAATTAATGAGTTCCAAAAGAAAAATGGAAAATCTGGAAAAGTTGCGAATGTTTTCATTTCAGATGGAACAGGATATACAAGAATTCCATTATGGAATGATCATGTTAAAATGATAGAAGAGGAAGTTTTTAGTATGGGAGACACAATTCAAATAAACAATGCAATGACAAAAGAAAACATATATGGAGAAACAGAATTAATGATTGGAAAGTTTGGTAAAATAGAAAAAATAGAAAATTCAGAAAATAATATACCATCATTAGAAAATTTAAATAATACTTATATTTCAAGACCAACTGGAAGAATAAAAATTGAAAATATTATTCCAGGAAAATTTGAAATTAAAGGAACCATAGTTCAAATATTTAGAGGAAAATTTATTTTTGGAGAAGATTCAGACAAAGGTCTTGTAATATCTTCTATGGTTGATGATGGAACAGGAAATTTACGTGTTGTATTTTTCAGAGAAATAGCAGAAAAAATTTCTGGTATGAAACCAGATGACATAATTAATTTATCTGAACAAGATAGATTAGACTTTGTAAAGAAAGCATTATTAGGAAAAGAATTTCTTATTTCAGGAAATATAAAAAAGAATACTTTTTTTGATTGTTTAGAACTAATAGCAGAAATAACAAATGATGTAAACCCATTAAACGAAAGTAAAATATTAGAAAATGAAATAAAATCAAAACTAGGTGTATATAATGAATAAAAAGAAAAAAGAAAATGAATTAATAAAACCTGATGTTAAATCAGAAGAAAAAAAGGAAGAATTAATTAATGAAGAAGTAATATTAACAAAAAATAAAAAATTTGATATTAAAGATATAGATGGTGTTGGTTCAGTAACTGCTGAAAAACTTACAGATATTGGTTATACAGATCCAATGACAATTGCTGTTACATCTCCAAAAGAACTTGCAGCTTTAGCTGAAATTGGAGAATCAACAGCACAAAAAATAATTCATTCTATACGTCAAAAACTTGATATTGGTTTTGAAACAGCTGATAAAGTTTTAGAAAGAAAAATAGCAGCATTAAAAATAACCACAGGAAGTAAAAACTTAGATACTTTGTTGGGTGGTGGTATTGAAACACAAGGAATAACAGAAGTATATGGACAATTCGCAAGTGGAAAATCTCAACTTGGATTTAATCTTGCAGTAAATGTACAATTACCAAAAGATAAAGGTGGTTTAGAAAAAGGTTGTTTATTTATTGACACTGAAAATACATTTTCACCAATGAGAATATTACAAATATCAAAAGCTAGAGGATTAGATCCAGAAAAAACTTTGAAAAATGTTCATGTAGCACGTGCATATAATTCTGAACATCAAATGTTGCTTACTGAAAAGGCTATAGAATTAATAGAAAAAAACAATATTGGATTAGTTATTATTGATTCATTAATGTCACATTTTAGATCAGATTTTGTTGGACGTGGTGAACTTGCTCCAAGACAACAAAAATTAAATAAACATTTACATGTACTACAAAAAATAGCAGATGCACATAATGTTGCTGTTTATATTACAAATCAAGTTATGGCTAGACCAGATATATTATTTGGAGACCCAACAGTTCCAATTGGAGGACATGTATTAGCACATCAAGCAACTTATAGACTTTATTTCAGAAAAGGAAGAGCAGGATCAAGAATTGCAAAATTAATGGATGCAGCAAATTTACCAGAAGGAGAAGCAATATTCAAAATTGAAGAATCAGGATTAAAAGATTTGTAAACTAATATATTTTATGAAAAAAAAGAAGTTTAATCAAGGAGCAGAAGCTATAATTTATTCAGATATAAAAGATGGAGAACATGTTTTAATTAAAGAACGTATAAAAAAAAATTATAGATTAAATATAATAGATTTAAAATTAAGAAAGAATAGACATAGACAAGAAATAAAATTAATTAAAGAAGCAAGAGGATATGGAATATTTACACCTAAAATAATATCATCAAATGAAAATAATTTTAAAATTATATTTGAAAAAATTAATGGTGAAATAATTAAAGATTTTTTAAATAATAACAAAAATTATGAAAAAATTTGTCAGAAGATTGGAAAAGAAATAGGTAAATTACATTTAGTTGGAATAATTCATGGTGATTTAACAACTTCTAATCTAATTATTAGGAAATCTGATATAGTTTTCATTGATTTTGGATTAGGTAAATTTTCAAATAAAGTTGAAGATGTTGCTACAGATTTAATTGTTCTATTAAATTCTATTAATGCTACTCATAATAAAATATCCAAAAAATGTTGGAGTAATATTATTAAAGGTTATAAAAAAACAAATCCAAAATATGAAATTATATTTCAACAAATGCAAAAAATAGAAAATAGATTTAGATACAAATAATATTTAGATACAAATAATATTTAGAATTAAATTTAAGAACTAAAAAAATACTTTATTTTTATGTGTTTAGATTATATAAAGAAATTATTTATAAAAACTAAAGGTAAAAAAAGAATTGAATTATATTCAATAATAGGTATTGTTTTTGGAATATTATTAGTTGGAATTGGTATATTAGGAACTATATTTCAAAATCAAGGAATATTTACAATAATAGCTTTAATCGGTAGCTTTATAACATTCATTTCAATAATAATTTTAGTCTTTTACTGGTTCATAGTAGAAGAGGTTGTATAATTATGGCAAGAATGTATAGCAGAAAAAAAGGAATTTCAGGATCTACAAAACCTCCAATGAAAATAATTCCAAAATGGATGAAAAAAAGTGCGAAAGATGTTGAAAATTTGGTTTTAGAATATGCTAGAATTAAAAAAACATCTTCTCAAATTGGAACAATATTAAGAGATCAACATGGAGTCCCAGATGCAAGAATTTTAATGAAAAAAAGAATCACAGAAGTTATGCAGAAAAATAATCTTTATCCAGAAATGCCAGAAGACTTAATGAGTCTTTTTAAGAAAGCAGTTTTCTTACATGAACATTTAAACATTAATAAAAAAGATAAGAAAGCTATAAAAGGACTTGAACATCTTGAATCTAAAATTAGAAGACTAGTAAAATATTATTCAAGAGAAGGTAAAATTGATAAAGGATTCAAATACAACCCAGAAAAAATAAAATTAATTATACAGAAGTGATTATGATTGTTTTTAGACGAGATAGAAAGAATTGCTCGTATATCTAAAAATTTATTCAAAGATAAAAATATAAAATTACTTTCTCAATTTGATGCAGATGGAATAAGTTCAGCAGCAATTTTAGTTAAAGCATTTATGAGAGAAAATGTTAAATTTGATTTGAGGATTTTGAAGCAATTAACTTCAAATGAAATAAAAAAAATATCTGTTACAGAAAAAGATATTTTAATACTTTCAGATTTTGGAAGTGGACAATTAAATATGTTGAAAGATATTATAGAAAAAACAAATGTTATAATTCTAGATCATCATGAACCATTTGAATATAAACATGAAAATCTTTATCATATTAATCCATTACTTTTTAATGAAAAAGAAATGTCAGCATCAATTGTTTGTTATTTGTATGCAAAATTTTTAAATTTGAAAAATGTAGATCTTGTAGATATTGCAATAATAGGAGCAGTAGCAGATTCAGCAGATGAGAAATGGGAATTTAAAGGATTAATAAAAAAAATATTAGAAGAAGGTGAACTTATTGGAAAAATTTCAGTTAATCGTGGATTAAGATTTTATGGAAGAAATTCTAGACCAATATTTAAATCACTTGCATTTACATTTGATCCATTAATTCCAGGGATTTCTGGATCTGAACCGCAAGCAGTTCAATTCTTATCAGAATTAGGAATTTCTGTTAAGGAAGGAAAAGAATGGAAAAAATTAAAAGATCTTACATTGGAAGAACAACAAAAACTTGCTTCAGCAATAATTATGAAAAGAATAAAAACAGAAAAAGACGCTTCTGATATATTTGGTGATATTTACACACTTTTAGAAAGACCTGAAGAATTACAAGATGTAAGAGAATTTGCAACTATAATTAATTCTTGTGGTAGAACAGGAAATCATCAAATAGCATTAAGATTACTTTTAGGTGATTATTCTGCAATTGAAAAATCTTGGACAGTTATGGAAAAATATAGAGGTATGATAAGTAGTGGATTAAATTGGATAAAAAATAATCCAAAAAACATAATAAAAACTGAAAACGCAACTTTCATTTTAGCTAAGAAAAATATACATGAATCTATTATAGGAACTGTATCTATGATATTATTAAATTCTGAAATAATTGATTCAAGTAAGCCTATATTTGGAATGGCATATTCTGGAGAAGACAAAATTAAGGTTTCAGCAAGAATCTCGAAAACCTTAAAACCAATTAATCTTAAAAGTATTATCTCTAAAACAGCAATAAGTGTTGGTGGAGAGGGTGGAGGTCACCCCTCAGCAGCCGGAGCTGTAATACCAATAAACAAAGAGGATGAATTCATCCGAATTATTGGTGGAGAAATAATAAAACAAAAAATGGTGTAAAAATGGGAGCAAAAAAATCAAAATCCAAAGAATGGTATACAATAATGTCTCCAAAATTTTTTGGAAGAAAAATTATTGGAAAAACAATGGTATCAGATTCCAAAAAATTAATTGGAAGAAAGGTTATTGTTTCAGCAGTTGAAGTTACAAATAATTTTAGTAAGTATTATATGAAATTTATTTTACGTGTTTCTAATCTTGATGGAGATAAACTTTCTACTGATTTTAATGGTTCAGAATGTATGCGTGATTACATAGCAAGAATGGTTATTAGACATATCAAAAGAATCGATACTGTACAAGATTTAACAACAAAAGATAAAGTAAAAATTAGAGTCAAGGGAATGGCTGTTCTTTCTAGAAAAGCAAAAAGTAATACATTAAAGAGAATTAGAAAACATATTAATTATTTAATTGAAGATGTTGTATTAAAATCAAAATTAGAGGATATTGTAGAAGGAATTTTAAATGATAAAATAAAATCTTATATTTTAAGAGAAATTAGAACTATATATCCTGTAAGAAATTTTGAAATTAGAAAAACTGAAATTATAAAATAATTCCAAAAATTTCTTTTCCAAATATTGCCATAATTATAATTCCAAGAACAATTATTGAACTTATTTTAATTGCAGTTGAAGCCTTCTTTTTACTTTTGAAGATTTTTTCAAATATAGTCTCAAACATTAATCCACCATCTAATGGTTTCATTGGAAGCATATTGAATATACCAATTCCTATATTAAAAATAAACAACCATTGAAGGAGTTCAGATAATATAGGTATCTGGAATCCGAAAATTTTAATTAAAAATCCATAAACAAATGTAATTAATAATACTATTCCTGCTGTTATAAAATTACCAAATGATCCTCCAGCATAAATTTTCATCTTTTGCATAAATTTGAGTTTATTAACTTTTCTCATATCTGGATCAACAAAAGCCCCTATAGGAATAAAAAGTAATAACATAACTCCCCAACTTTTTACTGGTATACCTGCTAAACGTGAATATATAGCATGCATTGGTTCATGTACAACCAAAACAACAAATATACTAATTATCCAAAACCAAAAAGGAACACCAACGATAGCATCAGTTGGATATTCATAATTATTTACTGTAGGTAAAATTAATGCAGCAGCTTGTTGATTAATTGAAACTAGATAAATAATTGATATCAATGCAATTATAGAAGCACCTACTCCAATATAGACTCCAATAGTTCCTAATTTATTCAATATTTTTTTATGTGAGAATATCCATTTATCCATAACCTTATTTCCTTTTTTCCATCTCTTAATTATTAAACCATAATGGAAATCTACATTTTTCCTATCTCGAATAATTAAAACACTAATTATACCAAAAAATAGAATCATTGCTAATAAATCTAATGGGATTGGAGTTATCATAATTAAATATAAATTTCTACTTTATTTACTTTTTAGTTTTCTTTCCTTTTGATAATTTATCTTTAATTTCATTAGTAAGTTTAATAAAATCATTTATTTGATCCATAGATAATACAAAACCTTGTTTTGTAGGTCCCTTATATTTTGGTGAATTTTTCCAAACACGGAAATCTATTTTATCTTCACCAGAATAATCTGTTTTATTAATGACTAAAACTGAATATTCATTTAATTTAAATTCTCCAAATTTTGTTACACTAACCTTCTTATCTCCTGGCATAAAATATATTGAAAAATTGTATTATTAAATATATTCATTATTTCTATTATATTTTCCTAGATAATTTTCAACATTTTCAACTTTTAAGAAATTTTCAAAATCTATTTTACTAAAATCTTTATAATTTTTTGGATTTTTAAAAAATACCCACTCTTTTAATGGAATTATTCCACTATAACTTCTTGCATTATTAAAAATACAATTTGATGCTTCTCCTTTAAGATCTTCAATGTTTATTGGATAAGATTTTTCATCTATTTTATCAAAAAAATTAATAGCATTAGAATCAAAAACAAAAATTCCAGTATGAACATTTTCATATTTTGAAATTTTCACAACAGGTTTTTCTTTAAAACAACTAACAACATTAGTTTTTGGATCTATTTTGTATTGTCCAAATTCTGTAGGAATTTCAGTGGCTCCAACAACTGTTACATAAAAACCATTTTCTACACCTTCAATATGAAATTTAATCAATTTCTCAACATCAATTGAAATAATATCAGAACCATTAATTGAAATTATTGGTTTTTTTGGATCTAATAAACCATTTTTAATTGATTCTTTTATTATACCTGCACGACCAATTCTCTTTTCTTTTTCTTCAAGATAAATAAAATTCAAATTAGTATTTTCTGATATATTATAAGCATGTTGTTTCAAAGAATCAGATTTAAACCACAAAGTAGGATAAATATTTTGAATACCTGATTTTACAAATGGTAATATTGACCAATCAAACATTGGTCTTGGATTTAATCCTATTTCAGTCATAGGTTTTACAATTTCATTTTTTGTTATTGATGACCATCTTTCACCTTTTCCTCCAGAATGTACAACAAGCTGACAGTTTTTAATATATTCTTTTACATTCATTTACTCACTTCCATTTTTACTAGTATTTTATATTTATTTGGGGAAAATAAACATATTATGTTTTTTTCCAATATTTTATATTTTCTATTTGAATTTTCAAAAAATTTAGATACAAAATAATCTATATCTTTGAAATCATTTTCCTCACTTATCATATAAATATAAATTAATCCACCATTTTTTATTATTTTTGTTGCTATATCTAAATAATTTTTAGCATATACCATTGGCATAATTATTCTATCAAACTCTTCTGAATAATTTTTACATATTTCATTTACATCACCTTCAATTGGTGTTACAAGATGAGCTATTTTATTTATCCTAATATTTTCTTCCATATATTTTACAGCTATAGGATTATTTTCAATACCTATTACTTCTTTAATTTTTGGTTGTATTTTAGATATACTTACTAAATATGGTCCTACACCAGCAAACATTATCAAAATTTTTTCTCCAGCTTTCATTTCTGATGAAATTTTTTCCCTTATTGTTCCTTCTCTTGATGAAAAATAAACTTTCCTCGGATCTATTTTTATAAGATAATTATTTTCTTTATGAATTACTTCAGTATTTTCTTCACCATCAATTAGTTCTAATTTTTTAATTCTAAATTCTCCTTTAGGTCCAGAATTTTTCTTTAATATGGATTTTACATTTTTATGATTTTTCTTTATTTTAATAATAGATTTTTCAATTTCTGACTTTGAATTATTTTTTGTTTCTACTATGGCTACCATTTTATTTTCTGAACCTATTAAATCTACACCCATATTAATAATAAATTATCAAAGTTTAAGAAATTAATTTAATATAAGTTTACTAAGTATTTTAATGCTTATTTTAATTGGGTTAGGTTTGTCAGATGAAAATGATATGAATTTACGTGGTATTATTGCTGCAAAAAAAGCCGATAAAGTTTATTTTGAATTATATACAGGAAAATGGAACGGATATATGGAAAAACTCAAAGAAATAATTGAACATGATAATATTATACCTATTAAAAGAATAGATCTTGAAGAGAATTCCCAAAAAATTCTTAATGAAGCAAAAAATAAGAAAATAGCAATTTTAATCCAAGGAGACCCAATGGTAGCAACAACTCATTCTTCACTTTTAGTTGATGCAAAAAAAATGGGTATACATACATCTATAATTCATAATTCATCTATTTTTTCTGCTATATCTGAAACAGGTTTACATATTTACAAATTCGGAGCAACAATTACTATACCATTTCTTGATAAAACTGGAGGAATATTACCAAAATCTATTTATGATTCTATAAGAGAAAACAAGAAAATTGGTTTACATACATTATGTCTTCTTGATATTGGGAATGATACAACTCATTTAATGACTCCAAATCATGCTATTGATTTTTTATTGAAACTTGAAAATAAATTTAATGAAAATGTGATTGAAAATTCTCAAAAAATTATTATTTTATCAAGAGCAGGCCAATCGTCACAATTATTTTTTGATAATATAGAATTATTACAGAAACAAACAATTAATACAACACCATCTGTTTTGATAATTCCTAGTAAATTACATTTTACAGAAAAAGATTATTTAGAAATTTTTAAAGAATAGTTTTTTTATTTAGTTAAATACCAAATACCAACACCTACTGCAACTAACACACCAATTAATGCTATAACATTAGGATCTATATTTCCAAAATTTAAATTAAAATTAGAATTAAATTGTAATCCACCTAATGATAAAACTCCACCACTTGTTAAAAATAATGCTATAACTAAAACTAATGCTATACCAATAGACGTACTACCAAGTTTAAATTTACTTTTATCATCATTTTTTTCACCTGAAGCATTAGAAATCATAAATGCCATAATCATAAATGAAATTATACCAAGTATGAAAATGAATGTTCCTCCAACAAAATTTGCTATATAATCTGTTAAATTAAATACTAAATCATTTGTTGTTGGATAAATCATAATGAATGCAGCAAAAACAAAAGCAATCAATGCATTTAATTTTCTTACTTCACTTTCTTTTTTATCTCCAAAAATTCCAACCTTTTGCATTAACCCAAAAACAACAGCAAAAATTAGAATAAAAGGTAAGAAAAATTCAAATATTCCAGCAGATTGTAAATTATTAATTACATTTTCTAAACTAGACATAAAATACACTTAATTTTTACTTTCACCTTTTGCTATAAGTCCAACAACAACCATCATTCCAATAACAACAATTATTGTAAGTATATCATCAGAGCTTAATCCACTACCATATCCAGGATTAATTACTAATGGTCCTCCAGAAAGATTAGGTATTAGAAATTCTCCTACTCCACTACTTAATAGAACAATCATTCCAACAATTAAACCTCCAATTACAATATATGCGACACCTTTTCCAGATTTAATATGTTTAGAAATTTCACTAGGAAGATCTTTAGGTAAAAATATTCCTGCAATAAGTATGCTTACAATAACTCCAAGTATAGCTATTGCTCCTTGGAAAAAGAATTTACTAAGTTGTTCAGCTACATCAACACCAGAAATTGTAGGATATGCCCAAACCATAAATCCAGCTGTTATTGCAACAATTGCATTTATTGAAACGTTTGATGCTGGGTCTCCAAATATTTGTGATTTTCTAAGTAAACCATAAAATATTGCTGCTGTAAGTAAAAATGGTAATACAAATCCAAAGAATCCAAGATCAATTAAATTATCAATAACTCTTTCAAATGGAGATTGAGCAGAAACAATTATAGGTGATACTAATAATGCTACCATGAATACAGAGAAGAAAATTGTTATTGGATTTTTTGTTTTCATTAAATAAAAATATGTTCCATAAACATTTAAGCTTATTAGTTTTACTATCCAATATTATTTATGGCAAACATATTTGAATTATTTGGATCAATAGGAACTATAGAACCAAATACATTATTGGTACAATTTTTATTACCCTTCATGTTAATTTTCGCAATATTTTGGGGAACCTTAAGTATGTTAAAAATATTTGGTCCACCTACAGATAAGACAACAAAAAAAATTAATATTATTGTATCTTTGATTATTGCTATATTAGTTGCAGTTACTGATGTATGGGGATTATTGATTACTCAAATATCAGCATTAACAGGAGCTTTTGCATTTGGATTATTTATTGTTCTATTTATTGTTGGTGGTATCATTTGGGCTATTGGTAGAGGTAAAGCAGTATTTAATTCTCAAGAATTATATCAACTATCAAATAGCAAATCAACACTTAAAAAATTAGATAAACATATGGAAGATAGATATAAAAAATTACAAGAAGCTCGTAATAAAGGAAATTATGCAGCAGCATCAGAATATGAAGATGAAATTTTGAAAATGAGAAAAGAAAGAGAAAAATTACTTGGATTAAAAGGAGTATAATTTTTCAATAAAAATAATGGGTTTAAAACTTTATCTATTCTTATATTATTAGATTAATATGGCAAGTGCAGCAGATAACACAACATTATTTGAAACAGCAATTGAAAATTTAATAAATATTGGAGTATACGATTTCTTACTTCCATTTTTAATTGTGTCTTTAATAATTTTTGCTTTGTTAAAGAAAAGTCATATGCTTGGTGATAGTGTTGGAATTAATGGAATTATTGCAGTATCAATTGGTTTATTATTTATAGGATTTCCACTAATTGTAGGTTTCAGTTTAACAACAGAAATTACAACATTTTTATTACAATCGACTGTTTGGATATTTCTTATGATAACAGCAGTTATTATTGCAGCTGTTTTCTATCCAAATGTTGGTGCTGTTTTAGGTGAAAAATTAAAGTCATCAGGTTTAGTATGGTTAATGTTAGCAATTGTTATTGGATTATTTGTAACAAGTGGATTAGTAGGAGTTTTTACAAATATAGGAAACCCAATAGCAACTGGAATTGAAGCAGATACACCATCTCCAAATTCCGATATAGTTATAATTGTTGCGGCATTAATTATATTTATGGTATTAATGATAATAGTTGCATTAATTTCAGGTAAGTTAAGGAGATAATATAATGAAAACAAAAAATCCAATATCAATTTTCTTCTCTGTATTCATGGTAGCATTATTAGTATCACCTATAATTGTTTCTGCTCAAAGTACTAATTTTTCTAATACATGTACACAAAATGGTTATTGTGAATATATTTGGGTACAATTATTTGGTTTTGATAAAGAATGGTTAAATGAACCAAGACAACTTATAATTAATGCTATAATACCAACAATTGCTATTTATGCTATTTTTCTTGGTTTACTTAGAACATTAAGAATATTTTCTGGTGCAGGAAATGTAGAACATCTTATATCTCTTTTAGTTTCTTTATCAGCATTATTTATTGGTTGGGTAGGTTATATCAGCTATGCATTATATGGTCTTGGAAATTTTGCCTTTTTAATATTCGTTTTAATTTTTGTTGTTGGTACTATTTTGTATACAAAAGGTTATTTCATTAAACTTAATGCTACTACTCAAATATTCAATTCTTATAAAAAAAGAGATAAACAAATATCAGATAGAATGATAAAATTAGAACAAATAATAGAAGAATTAAAATCTCAAAAATTGAATGATAAAGACTTAACATCAGCAAAATTAAAATCTATAGATAAAAATATAATAAAAAGAGAAGAAGAACTAGCAAAAAAACAAGAAGAAAAAATTAAACTTAATCATGTTTTAAGAGAAGTTACATAAATATTATGTATACAATAATATACAAAACTTTATATATTGTCACTCCATAGTAGTAATTGGTATTATGGAACAAAAATTAATAGAAACACCAGAATATTTAGATGAAAGAATAAGGATAGCTAATGATTCAATAAATAATATCGACAATTTGAGATATGATGCAAACCCCAAAAATATAAAATTACCTATATATTTTACAATGGGAAATAATTCAAACGAACAATATAATCAACCTGTTAGGTCTCCTCCAACTTTATTTGGTAAAACATTTTTAAAACCAGAAAATTCTAATAATCAACAATATTCAAATACTGATAAACCATCATTAGAAGAATTAAAAGAATACGAAACAGCAAAACAATTAAATGAATTATTAAAAAATTCTAAATCCTACAAACAAAAACAAGAAAATTTAGATAAACCTTACTGGGAATTCAAAGGATATAATTCAATGGAAGAATATGTTAATGATAAAATAATTCCTAAATTAGTTGAAAAAATATCATCCTATTTCAAAAAACAAATTAAAGATTATAAAGTAAAAAATAATTATAATGAGGAAAAATCTACACTTTCACCAGAAACTCATATGTTACCTTCTCCAAAAAATTTACCTATGTTACCTCCTCCAACATATACAACACAACTAAATCCTCCAAAAAATCCTATGTTATCAAATCTATATGAAATTTCATACTCAGACATAGAAGAAGTAAGACAATATTATAAAAATTAATCTTAATTTTAACTATTTCAATAAATTAAAAATAAAAATTATTTAAGTAAAATAAAATTTCTGGTAAAGAGAATGCAAATCCATAAATAATTAAAATAAATAATATTCTTAAAATATTATTTCTTGTTAAATAGTATCCAACAATAATTGGAGTTATGAATCTAGTTATATCATTATATGGTAACATAAGAAAACTGACTAGACCAGCTATAACAAGATTCATACCAGTACCAGAAAATACTTTTACTATTTTTTCCATAAAATAATAAATTGCAAAAATATTCAATGTTAATGGAAAGAAAAATAATGTAAGTATACCTGGAAAAATTAACCATTCTGGTTGTACATAAAATAAATCAGAAAAGAAAGTAATAATTTGATTTAATACCTGTGTAGAATCTACCATAAAAAAGTCTTGATTTTAAGACTTATTACTCTTTATCTTTTTTTATTTTTTGAACAAGATCACTTAAAGTACGTACTGAATCAATTAAATCTGGAAGTGTTTCTTTGAAAGCCTTTTCTAAACCACTTAATCTATTATCTATATCTGAAACTGATGAAGTAAAATTTTCTATTTTATTATTAACAGCATTTTTATTAGGTTCTGATTTTGTTTCCATATTTTTTAAATTATCTGTTAATTCACTTATTTTATTATTTAATTTTTTATAATATTCTTGAAATTCTTTTACTTTTTCTGTAACTTCTCCAAGTCTTTGTTGTACTACATAATCAACATAATCTTCACTTGAATATGTTTGTGAATAATATCCTTCTGGTAAACTTGTTTCTGGTATTTGTGGCATAGATCCACTCAATTGATTTGGTTGTCCTGTCATTGAGGTTATAGAATCAATTGTTGGAAGTTCATTTTCATTATTTCGGTTACTTTGCATTTGAGGTTTTTGCATTTGTTGTTGCATTTGAGGTTGTTGCATTTGAGGTTGTTGCATTTGAGGTTGTTGCATTTGAGGTTTTTGCATTTGATAATTATTTTGTTGCATTTTTTGGTTTTGTCCAACACCTATTCTCAATGCTTGTGTTAATGCATTATCAATTTCATTAGCTCCAAATCCATCCCTTCTTAAAACATCAATCATTTCTGGTTCTGAAAATCCACGTGCAGCCATTTCTCTAACTCTAGCAATAGGATCAAATCCTTTTCCAGGTCTTAATTTACCTTTATTCTTCTTTTTTCCAAATAATGACATATTATAAATAAATTAAGCTTTTGTTCTTTTAAAGATAGTCATTATAATCTTTTTTATTTATTTTAATGTAAATGAAACAATAAAATCCTCAAATAAAATAATAAAATATTATGAAATATAATAAATAAAATAAAAATTTAATGTAACTAAAAAATTTCACAAAGAAAAATTAAAAAACCTAGAACATATTGAAAAATATAAAATATTTATGGAAGAATGAAAAAAATATTATGATGGAATTATTTTTTTAATATTTTTTATTACATTTATATTAATTTTTTTTATTCTAAGATTTATTATTTAAATTTTACTTCTTTTTAATAAAAAAATTTTGGTACAATATTTAATTTGTATAAATTCTAAACATTTTTAAAGATATTTTTCCATTCAATTTATTATTAAAAAATATAATTTAATTTTTCTATTTTTTTTGGTATTTTTTATTATTTTACTTTATAAAAAAATATTTTTATATAACAAAATTAAATTTCTAAAAATAGGAATATTATAAAAATAATTATATATAATTTCAGAATTTCTTCTGAGTTTTTTCACTTATAACACGTTCCATTTCTGCACGTGTTACATAATTACCAGTTATAGGAGACATTAATTCCATATAAGATTCTATTGTTTTGAATTCATTTTTGGTAGCCTTTTTACTTAATTCTTTTTCAATTCTTTTAATAGAATTTTCCATAATAAGAACTCGATTAGATATTTCTTTTAATGTATCTTCAAAATTTTGAAGAATATTTTTCAAATCAGAATTTTGTGACTTAATTGTATTCTCAAGATTTGATATTTCTGCTTCAAATCTATCAACTTTTTGTTCTAATAATCTAGTTCTTCTTGTTTCACCATTTACCCTTTTTACTAATTCTGTTGCAAGGACTTTAAGGTCCGAACTCATTTCTACCATACAAAGAATATTTGTTTCCATAAACATAAAATAATAGTATGGTAGAAATTGATTATAAGGTTGAAGAAGGAACTCTTAGAATTAATGCAACTAATTGGGCAATACCACCAAGTATTGAAGATTCTGAAGGTGCTATGGCAATTGTTATTGATAAATTACTTGAAGTAAAAGATATTAGCAGAGTTATTCTTGCTGAAACTAGAGAAAATGAATATAATTTTAATCAAACAAAAATGCTTCGTGAAATTTCACAAGCTTATAATAAAATATTGAATGAAGATAGATTGTTAAGTATTGAAAAAATAGAAGGTTCAAATTCTTCTCATTTTACACCAAGAAGACTTGCAGACTTACAATTCCTAATATTAGAAGTTTTGAGAAAAGATCCTATTGGAGCTTATGTTAGATTAAATGTTATGGAAAATACAGAGAATAGACTTTCAAATACAATTGGTCCAGATCAAAAATCTCATGAATATTTTCTTATTAATTGTTTACAACCAATGTTAAATATTCTTGAAAACACAACTCTGATTAGAAGTGTTATTCCTAGATTAAAAGATTTCAAGTTTGGTGATAGAACACTTTATAGAGAATTTTTCACACCAGTTATTCGTCCAAATTTTATGTTAACACGTTATATGGCTATGCCGCCAAAGAATGGAAAAGTTCTTGAAAAATATTATGTTGGGAATACTTTAGTTGAAATTTTTCAAATACCAGAAAAAGTACGTAGACTTTATCATATAACTCCACAAGAATTCAAACTTTCTGAAGAACAATATAGTTTACTTGATAAGGCAAGACATTATATGTCAGAACATAAACCAACTGAAAATGATTTTATGGATTCTAATAAATCAATTGATATTTTTATGAATATTAGTAGAGATATGTTGAAAGATATTGCTACAAATAAAGGAATTAGATTAACTCCAGAAGAATTAGAAAATCTAGCTAAAATTCTTGTAAGATATACATCAGGATTTGGTATTTTAGAATTACTTATATCCGATCCTAAGATACAGGATTTCTATATTAATTCTCCAGTAGGACAATCTCCTGTATATATTTATCATCAAGATTTTGAAGAATGTGAAACAAATTTAATACCAACACGTGAAGATGCAGAAGCATGGGCAACTAGATTTAGATTATTTTCTGGACGTCCATTAGATGAAGCAAATCCAGTACTTGATACTGAATTAAACACACCGACAGGAAGAGCAAGAGTTGCTGCTATTACAAGAACACTTTCACCAGATGGACTTGCTTATGCTTTTAGAAGACATAGAGAAAGACCATGGACATTTCCATTGTTTATGAAAAGTAATTATTTTGGTTCCTTGTTTTCAGGTATCAATAGTTTTATTGTAGATGGTGGTCGTGCAATGTTAATTGCTGGTGGAAGGGGAAGTGGTAAATCATCTTTATTGGGTTCAATTATGTTGGAAATAATGAAAAGACATAGAATAATTGTTGTTGAAGATACATTAGAACTACCTATTGTTGCAATGAGAAAATTAGGATTTAATATATGTAGATTAAAATCTCGTTCAGTAATTACAAAAGTTGAAACAGAAATTCCACCAGAAGAAGCACTTAGAACAGCATTACGTCTTGGTGATTCTGTTTTAATTGTTGGTGAAGTTAGATCAACAGAGTCTGTTGCATTATTTGAAGCTATGAGAATTGGTGCTCTTGCAAATGTAGTAGCAGGCACTATTCATGGTGAGTCACCATATGGAGTTTATGATAGAGTTGTAAATGATCTTGGAGTAAAATCAACAAGTTTCAAAGCTATTGATGTAATTATTGTTGCTAATATGTTGAAATCATCAGATGGTCTTCATAGATTTAGACGTGTTGTTGAAATGACTGAAGTAAGGAAAAAATGGAAAGATGATCCTTTAGAAGAAGGTGGTTTTGTACCATTAATGGAATATTCAGCAAAAGAAGATAAATTAAAACCAACTGATATTTTACTTGATGGAGAATCTGAAGTTTTGAATGGTATTGCAAATAATGTTCGTGAATGGAAAGGTTCTTGGGATAAAGTTTGGGAAAATATAATGTTACGTTCTAGTATAAAACAAAAAATGGTTGATATGTCTGTAAAACTTGAGAGACCAGAAATATTAGAATCTGATTGGATTACCATAAGTAATAGTATGTATCATATAATTTCTGAAAATGTAAAAAGTGAAGTTGGTACTCTTGATCCAAAAATGATTTATGAAAAATGGTTGGAATGGTATAAAGAAAAATTAAGAAACACAAATTATTAATCATTTATTCTTTTAATACAATTAATTTTATGTTAACTAATAGAAAACAGACAAGAAATACTTGGGATAAAATAGTAAATTATGTTGTAGAATCTGGTGATAAAGATATTACATTTTCTGGTACAGATTTAAATAATTTTGAATATAATGATAATTCTCGTAATAATTTAACTAAATTATATAATAATGGATTTTTACAAATAGATTATGAAAAATCTACAAATAATCATAGGAAATATAAAGTATCTAAAATAATTTCTATTGAACAATTAAACGAAAAAACATTTAACCAAATAAAAAATTATATTAAAAATACTGAAAGAAATGAATTAGATGAAAGATACAAAAAATGGATTTAAATAAAAGTTATAAAAAATCCTTTTATTTCAACAATTCTAATTTTAATTAATGCCTGTATCAAGAGATTATCAGAAATATTTGGAAGATGAACTTATAAAAAGAGAACCAACATTCTATGAAAAAATATCTAATAAATTAGGAGGTAAAATACCAATAAAAATACCTCTAAGTTTAGATAAGGAACAAGAAATTTGGCAGAAACTTCAGTTCGTAGGTTATAGAACTTCTCCTCAAAATATTTATAGATCAGCTTTGATGATTTTTATAATTGGAATTATAATTGGAACTGGTTTAATTTTTCTTAATACAGATTCAATTTTCATAATATTAGCAATAGGTGGTTCAGGTGCTATTGCATTTTATTGGACAGTTTTTCTAAATCATGTTGTAACGTTTACTAGAATTAGAGCAACAGCAGATCTTTTAGTTTCTGTTTTGTATATTGTAATTTCATTAAGACTTACACCTAACTTTGAAAATGCATTGATATTTGCATCAATGAATACAAAAGGTGTAGTTGGTCGTGATTTAAAAAAAATAGCTTGGGATTTATCATTAAGAAAATATGATAATGCAGATCAAGCATTAGAAGTATTTGCAGATAAATGGAAAGAACAAAATCAAGAATTTTCAGAAGCAATGGACATTCTTAGAACTTCAGTTTTCAAAACTGAATCATCTAGAAGTAAATTGTATGAAGAAGCTATAAATATAATATTAGAAAGAAACACAGACAGAATGAAAAATTATACTCAAAAACTTTCCCAACCATTAGCAATAATAAATTATATGGGTATAACATTACCAGTATTGACAATAATATTATTTCCAATCTTAACAATTTTCTTAACTGAAGCTGTTCCTCCTTATCTTTTAGTTATTGTTTACAATATTGTTCTACCAATTCTTGTTTGGTTTTTAATTAATGATACGTTATCAAAACGTCCTATGGCCTTTGGGTCACGAGACGTTTCCAATCATCCTGATGCACATGCAGCAGGAGAAATGATGATAAAAAATAGAAAAATAAAAGTATGGCCATTTGCAATTTTAATATCAATAGGGTTTTTCTCTCTTGGATTTTTCTTAATTTTCTCATCTACAGATGTAGTTTCTTTACAAAAAATATTAGGAGGAAATTCTATAATATGGGGAATAGTTGCACCAATAGTTTTCTATTCATATTTTTCATACAAAGGTAATGATAAAATAAGAAAAGGTATTGTTGAAACTGAGAATGAATTTGCAACTTCTTTATTCGAGCTTGGTTTGATTTTACAATCAGGTTATTCGGTAGAAACATCTATAGAAAAACTTCTTAATAAAATCAGAAATCTAAAAATTTCTGAATTATTTGGTCTTGCTTTGAGAAATATAAGAAATTTTGGATATACTTTTGAAAAATCAATATTTGATCCAGAAGTTGGTGTAATAAAATTCTACCCATCTTCCACAATCAAAAATATTTTGAAAGTTTTTTCTGAATCATTAAAGAAAGGATCAAGAACTACAGCTTCAGCAATGATTTCAATATCTAATTATATGAAAAATGTAAGTCGTGTTGAAACATTTTTACGTGAAATGATGTCTGAAACAACATCAGAAATGAATTTCATGATGGGATTATTAGTTCCTGTTGCTATGGGAATAATTATAGGACTTTCAGCTCTGTTATCTTTAGTATTGTTTAATGTTTCGACATTTTTCGTTGATGCTGTAGGACTTACAGAATCATTACCTATAGGAGATGGTGGTTTAATTAGTGTACTTGGTGATATTGATAAAGTTGTACCTATAGAATGGTTAACTGTAATTGTAGGTGTTTACATGATTGAAGTTCTTTTATCATTAGCATTTTTAATTTCTACTTTGAAGTATGGTGAGGACCCAATTGAAAGATATAAAACAATAGCTAAAGGGTTATTTATGGGTACTTTCATATTTACTTTAATAGGAATAATCACTTTTGTGGCATTCCAGGGGATAGTAGATGTTGGAATTATTGGATAATAATAATAAAGGAATAGTAGGATTTCAGAAAATCCTATTCATAATACTTGCAATTTCATTATTACTTTTATTAGTTATGTTTGTTTTATTACAAAGTGAATTTATGACATATCTTTCTGATAATTTATTTACAAAATCTAGTTATTGTGAAACTTTTAACAATCCAATACTTGGTACAATTCAATGTAATTAATTTATTTGTATCTTTCCCTATATTTATTATATGAAAGGAGAAGTTTCATTACCACTTGTAATTGTAATTAGTATAATAATTATTTCAATTGTTCTAGCTCTTTCTTATATATTGATATTTGGAACAAAAGACAAATTAATTGATTCATTTATAGATTCATCTGATAAATTAGCTTCTCAAAATTGTGATATTGTAGGAGCATTATGTCCTACAAATTCATAATACAAAATAATTTTAAGTAATTTATCTAATTTTATTTATGGTTGCAATAAAATTAGTTATAGAAATGACAATAATTATTATCTGTTTAGCTGTTCTGATTTTTTGGGTATATTCAAATTATGAGTATATAACCAAAGAACTTTTCAATACAATAGATACAATTTCCATAATTTAAATTTCTTATTTAAGTTTTAAATTCATATTAATTTTATGAAAGGGTTCGCAATTAGTCAAACAATGATAATTGTTTTAGGGGTTATTGTTTTAGGTGCATCTTTAGTTCCAATAGTATATGTTACAACTTTACAACCTTTATTTCCACCTAGTGGAACACATGAACTTTCTCGTTGGGCAACTTGTTCTTTAGCTATGTGTACAGAAGGATTTAATACAGATGGAACTCCTTCTCCAGAAGTTAATGCAGTTGGTTGTTTAATAAGAGAAAATGGTGAATGTCTTTTAACTTGTTCACAAGTTCCAAATTCAGTTTTCAATAACATACTCATTTCTCCACAAATAAATGGTAATAATATGTTTTATTGTGGATATGAATTCAAACTTGATTTTCAATTTTCTGATTATATAATTGGAAATGTTGTTTCACTTGAATCTGGACAACTAGATAAAATATCAAATCCAGAATTGTTATGTAAATCTATTATGATTTTTGGACATGATTTAGATACATTTACATCTTATATACCATTGGCCAATACAGCAGACTTTTTGAAAGGAGAAACATCTTCTTGTCTTATGATAGCAAAATCAGGTGAATTTATTATTTCCCAAATAGGTGAACTTATTCTTTTACCATCAGATGAAAATTATGCTGGTGGTTGTTTTCTTGGACTTGTATATAAAGATAAAAATTTTGATAAACTTTTAACTCCAATATTAGAATTTGAAACTATATCCCAAAAAAGACATCCAGGTGGAATTTATATTGAAAATGGAATGTTTACTTCTAATTCAAATACTAAATCTGAATGTGAATATGAAAATCCAATAACAAATTCTGATAATATTCCTATACCAAATTCTAGAGAGATAGAAATATTAGCAGAAAAATTCAAGGATGCTGAATATGAAATAACTTTATGTTCCATTGATGAAGAAACAGGAGATGAAACATGTAAAAGTAAATTAGTTAATTGGTCTGAATTGAACAAAGAACAAAGAGAAAAACATGCAGCAGAAATATATTCAAATTATGAACCAAAAAATTGCCAAGCAGGAAGTAGATGTAATCAATTCCAAGAAAGAACAATTAATAATAATTTAGAAGAACTTGGAACAAGAATAAGTAAATGTAATTTTAAAATAAATAATTTAAATAATGAGAAGATAACTTATTCAGTTTATGCAGAAAAAACATCACCTATTTTTAATTTTTTTAATAATTGTGCAGCTATAACATTTACTAAAAATTTAGATAATAATTAATATTTATTATAAAATAAATTATTAAATTTCCCACTTATTTTAGCATAAGTCATAAATCCAGCTACACCACCAACTATAATTGCAGTATCCAATATAGGATTACCTGTAAATGGAACATCTGCATATTTTACAAATTCTGGAACAATTTCATATACTTTATCTAAATTATTTTCCACCAATTCTTTACTTACATTATCAAGTTGTGCTACTGTATCTGGATCAACATTATGAACTTCTTTAAGACATTTTGATATATCATTTATTATATGATTATAATCAAAAACAGAAGTAATAGCATCTTCTTCAGATAATCCACGTTCTAATTGTTTATTTAAAGCATAATCAATATCTGCAATTTTATCTTTATACATTACTTCCTCCACTTCTCTATGACCACAAAAATATTCTCCTTTATAAATATCTCCATAAGCTTTCTGAACACCTAAAGAACTAATTTTATGTGAAAAATTCACACCCAAATCTTTAACATTTTCAAGTAAATATTCTCCAGTTCCATAAAGTGAACTACTTAATTTATCTAACATTATTTTCACTACTATTAAGTAATATTTAATATATATATAAACTTTTCTATAATTATGGCTTTTTGGCGAAATTAAGAAATTTTGTTTTATTTCACCAAATTTTAAGAGATAAAATTAAAAAATTCTTAATTAAAATTAAGGAATAAATTTTTTACATTCACATTCATTGCAAGTTGTACATTTATTTTCTTGAAAATGTTTAAAAATTTTAGAAAATTATTTTTTTCTTTTATTTTTATATTATTTAATTTCTTTTTCAGCTTTCTTTATAAATTTATCAATATGTTTTCCATCTTCTGATTTTGCTTTTATTTTTTCTATGTTTT
>JABABT010000023.1 GCA_014238095.1 Candidatus Aenigmatarchaeota archaeon | reverse complement strand
TGGTTCAAGTGGTTCAAGTGGTTCAAGTGGTTCAAGTGGTTCAAGTGGTTCAAGTGGTTCAAGTGGTTCAAGTGGATCAAGTGGATCAGATAATGTTATTTTAAATAATACAATTAATAATATTTTTCAAAATATTTCAAATTCATCAGAATTACCTATTAAAATAATAAATTCAACTCATAATGAATTAATATTATCTGAAAATATAACAGAAGAAATTAATTCTACAAAAAAATTAACAAATTTTGAAAATATATATTTAAATATTAAAAATATTTTTAATTCTATTGAGAATTTTATTGAATTAATGTTTATTTTTATAAAAGATAAAATATTTATTTAACACATATTCAATATAATTATGTATAATTTTGAAAATTTAAAAAAAAATGATTCTGAAATTTATGAATTAATTTTAAAAGAAATAAAAAGACAAAAAGAATGTCTTGAAATGATACCTTCTGAAAATTATGTAAGTGAATCTGTATTAGAAACATTAGGAACAATATTAACAAATAAATATTCTGAAGGTCAACCTTTCAAACGTTATTATGGTGGAAATGAAATTATTGATAAAATTGAATCAATTACGGTTCAAAGAATTAAAAAATTATTTAATGTAGAACATGTAAATGTACAACCATATTCAGGAAGCCCAGCAAATTTAGCAGTTTTAATGGCAATATGTAAACCTGGAGATATAATTATGGGTCAAGGATTATCAGATGGTGGACATTTAACTCATGGATTTGAAAAAAGTGCAACAGGAATATTTTTCAAAGGAGTTCCTTATCATGTAAATGATAATGGATATCTTGATATGGAAAAAATAAGAAATCTTGTTTTAAAAAATAAACCAAAATTAATTTGGTGTGGTATTTCATCATATCCACGTGAAATTCCTTTTAAAGAATTTAGTAAAATAGCAGATGAGGTTGGTGCTTATTTAGTAGCAGATATTGCACATATATCTGGTTTGATTGTTGCAGAAATGCATAATAATCCAATTGATTATGTACATGTAATTACATCAACATTACATAAAACCTTACGTGGACCACGTTCTGGAATGATAATGGTTACAAAAAAAGGAATGGAAAAAGATTCAAATCTTCCAAATAAAATTGATAAAGCAGTTTTTCCAGGTTTACAAGGAGGACCACATAATCATACAACAGCTGCAGTTGCTGTTGCTATAGGTGAAGCTTTAAAACCAGAATTCAAAGAATATGGAAAACAAATTATAAAAAATTCTAAAAAACTTGCAAATAAATTAATGGAAAATAAAATAAAATTAGTAACTAATGGAACAGATAATCATATTGTACTTATTGATCTTACAAATATTGGAATTGGAATGGGTATATTTGCAGAAAAATTATTAGATATCATAGGAATAACTGTTAATAAAAATACAATTCCAAATGAACAATCAAGTCCATTTTATCCTAGTGGAATCAGATTAGGTACACCTGCTATTACTTCACGTGGAATGAAAGAAAATGAAATGAATTTAATTGCTGATTGGATTACAGATATAATAAATTTAATAAAAAATTACAAATTACCAGAATCAAAAAATGATAGAAAAGAATATGTAAAAAATTTTGTAATTGATATGAAAGATAAAAAAATCGTTAAAGATATTAGAATAAAAGTCAAAGAATTATGTAAAGAGTTTCCAATATATGAGGATATGAAGTAAAATGGAGAATAAAGAAATATTAAAAAAATTTTTTACAAATCCTTTTGGAAGAGTAACATGTTTTACATCTTTAATGAAACAAGTAGATGCTGGTGCTATTTTTTCAAGATATAGTAGATCTCCAGACATTGCTGAAGATATTTTTATAAAAGAATTTTTAGAAAATTCTAATAGAGGAGAAGATTTTTATAAAAAAGTTCTTGCACTTTATGGAGATGATTCAATAGCAGAACTTGGTGGAGCACATATAATGTTTCAAGGAATTTCACAATTAGCTTCTAAAGAATTAGAAGATATTAGAATTGGTCTTTCCCCATTAGAAAAATCTACAAGATATGTAAATTTTGGTAATAAAAATAATGATGGAAGATTCAAATATATAATACCATATTCAATAATGAATTCTAAAAATTCTAATTTGTTTGAAAAAAATTGTGATAATTTATTTGAAACGTATATTAATTCAGTTGAAAAATTAACTGAATGGGCTAAAAACAAATTCCCACAAAATAAAAATGAAACTGAAAGAGCATTTAATAATTCTAGAAAAGCAAAAGCATTAGATATATCAAGAGGTTTATTACCAGCAGCGACACAAACTAATGTAGGTATTTATGGAAATGGTAGAGCATTTGAATATCTTCTTTTGAAAATGAAATCATCTCCATTAAATGAAACAACAGAACTTTCAAATGAAGCATTTAATCAATTAACTAAAGTTATACCAGCATTTGTAAAAAGAATAGAAGATAATACTTATAGTGAAACTCATTTAAAATTCATCAAAGAACGTGATGAAAAAATTAGAAATGTTGCAAATGAATTTTTATGTAATGTAAAAATGAAAAATGTTCCAGAAGTTGAAATGATTATTTTTAAAGATGATACAGATCAAATTGTTTCTAGAATTCTTTATGAAGGATGTGAATTACCACTTTCTCAAATAAAATATGAAGTTGAAAAAATGAATGATAATGAAAAACAAAAAATAATTAATATTTATTTAAATGATAGGAATAATAGAAGACATAAACCTGGACGTGCATTTGAAACACAAAAATATGTTTTTGATATTAATGCTGATTTTGGAATATATAGAGATCTTCAAAGACATAGATTAGTAAGTCAAATGAGACAAAGACTTACAACAAAATTAGGATTTGATACACCTAAGGAGATAAAAGGAAGTGAAATTGAAAATGATTGGAATATTCAAATGAAAAATTCTAATGAAGTATTTAAAGAAATAGAGAAAGATAATTTTTTCGAAGCACAATATGTAGTTCCATTTGCATATAAGGTAAGATGGTATATGGCAATGGTTCCTAGAGAAATATTTTGGATGTCTGAAATTAGAACAACACCACAAGGCCATCCTAATTATAGAAGAGTTGTTAATAAAATATGGGATATAGTTTCTGAAAAATATCCTTTAATTTTTAATTCAAAAATTGTAAAACAAAATAATATTGATTGTGAGAAAAATGAACTTGAAAGACAAAAATCTGAAATGAAGATAGATGAAAAAATGAAAAATTTTAAAAATTAAATATTTATATTCTTATTTCATTATAAATTTGTGGTAGAATGGGATTTTTAATTGATTTAGATGGAATTGATGGTAGTGGTGGAGAAACTCAAAAAATAAAATTAAGAGATTATTTAAAAAGTATAAAGAAAAATCCTTCTATTTTATCTTATCCAAATTACGATTCTCCACTTGGTGGAAAAATTAGAGATTTTTTAGATAAAAAAATAGAATTAACTTCAGAAGAACAATTTTATATGTTTGCTATTGATATGTTAAAAGATAATTATAAAATTTTAGGTGCTATTAAAGATTCTAGAATAGTAATTAGAGAAAGTGGTCCAAATAGAACATGTGCTTATCAATGTTCACTTGGATTTCCAATTAAGAAAGCTATTTCATTTCAGAAAAAAGTCCAAAAAATTGCTGATTTAGTTATTTTTATGGATATTCCATCTGAAGAAAGTTTGAAAAGAAAAATAAAAGATAATGAAACTTTAGATAGATTTGAAGAAAATAAAAACTTCCAAAATAATGTTAGAAATACTTATTTAGATTTAATGAAAACAAAAGAACTTGGAAAGAAATATATTAAAATTGATGGAACAAAATCTATTAAAGAAGTTCATAAAGATATTGTTGAAGAAGTAAATAAATTAATTAAACATTCATAATTTTATTATCAATTTTTTTTAATTCTTCACAAATTTCATTTAATCTATTTTTTTCAATATCAGAACTATTTTTAATATTTTTTGAATAAAATGTTTTTAATATTTTATTTATATTAATTGATTTAAATCCTGATGAACTAAATAAATTTTTATATAAATTATTTTTTATAAAGTCACCAGTATTTATAGAAATTTCTTCTAAATCATATTTTTTATTTTTAATTATATCAAAAATTTTATTTGAGTATTTTAAAGTTTCATCACATAATGGATTACATATAGGTAAACCAGAATAAAATCTAGTATTAATAATTAATGATTTATTTTTATTTTTAAAAAAATCAAATCTTTTATTTGATTCTTTTTTAGTTTCATTATAAATTTCTTCTTTTATTTTTATATTATTTGTTCCTACATTTTCCATATTCCATAATTTTTTCTTTTCTTCAAAAGATTGTTTGTTTGTATTTTCTTCTAGTCTTCTTGCTTTATGGTACATATCCATTAAATCAGTTTTATTAAAAGTAACCATTCTAGATGTATCTATAATTTGTAAACAGTATCTATATAATGAATTAATATTATTTTCATTATCTTTTTTATATTGTTTAATACAACATTTAGGATGATTTATTTTTTCTAAAAATTCTGAAAAATTTTCTTTTATTTTTTCATTATTATTAATATTTCCCCAAGATTTATTAGTATATTTTTTACATTCTTTAATATAATCATTATTTTTAGATGCAAAATAAGAATCTCTATTAGTAGTCCATGATTCAAAAATTTCTGTATATTTTCCTTTTAAGTTTTTTGATATATAATCTGAATTTCCATAAAAATTAGATTCTAAATTTCCAAAAAAAATATATTTAGAAGAATTTTCATTTAAATAATCAATTTTCAATTTATCTATTTTTGTATAATTAATTCCCATAATAAATATTAGTTTTTATTTTAAAAAGTTTATATTCTATAAAAAATTAACAAAATTAATTATTTTTTAAAAATATTGTTAATAAACCTTTTAAACTAGTATTTTCAATAATACTTAGTGATATATTGAGTAAGAATAAATTAACTATAGAACTTGGAAAAACTACTATAATTTTTGGTTTAATTTTATTTAGTTTAGGATATTTTATTGGTAATACTTTACCTATAACATCAATTCAAACAAATAATGAATTAGCTCCACTCAATGATAATATTCAACCTAAAGTTATAGATAAAATATCTATTGAAAATGATCCAATATTAGGTGATATAAATGCTCCAGTTAAAATTTATGAATTTAGTGATTTTCAATGTCCATTTTGTCAAAGATTTTATTCTGATTCTATAAAACAAATAGAAAAAGAATATATAGAAACTGGTAAAGTAGTTTTAATTTATAAAGATTTCCCATTACCATCTCATTCTGCTGCAATTCCAGCTGCTATTTATTCTAATTGTGCAAATGAGCAAGGAAAATGGAAAGAATTTCATGATGTTATTTTTACAAATCAAAATTTTGTTAGTTCAATAGAAGGTTTAAATCAAATTACTAAAATGATAGATTTAAATCAAGATGAACTTGAAAAATGTATAGCTAGAGAAGATGAACATTTAAAAGAAATTCAATCAGATTTAGAAGAAGGTGTTAGTTTTGGTATAAGTGGAACTCCTTCTATATTAATTGGAAATGATAAAAATGGATATGAATTAATTGTTGGTGCTCAACCATATTCATTTATTAAACAAAAAATTGAAAGTTATTTATAATTATGTTAGATAAACTTACTATAATAAAAAAATTAAATAAAGTTGTAGACCCTGAAATTAATATTCCTATTACTGATATGGAATTAGTTGATGAAATTGATATTAATTCTGGTATTGTTACTATAAAATTTCATTTTTCAACTCCTACATGTCCACCTATTTTTGCTTATAAAATTGGAATTGATATTAAGAAATTTGTTGGAGAAATAGAAGGAGTAAAAAAAGTTAAAGTTAATATTAAAGATCATTATTTAAGTGATAAAATAAATGAAGAATTAAATAAAGATTAATTATTTTAATTAAGTAATAATAATTTTTACATATTATTTTCTTATTTTATAATAATCGTAATAATACAAATATTTAAATAATATTTAAAAGAATTATATTTATGTCAAATTTAATTGAATTTTATGGAGATGAATGTTCACATTGTATTACAATGAAACCTATAGTTGAAAAATTAGAGAAAGAATTGAATATAGAAATAGAAAAATTAGAAGTATGGCATAATGAAGCAAATTCTAAAAAATTAGAAGAATTAGATAAAGGTAGATGTGGAGGAGTACCATTTTTTATTAATACAAAAACAGATGAAGTTATTTGTGGTGCTGCTGATTATGAAAGATTAAAGAATTGGGCATTAGGAAAATAATAAATCTAATGTAATATTATAATGATTTCTAATAGAGGAAAACCTAAATGGTTAAAAATAAGACCTCCAACAACTGAAAAATTTGTTGATATTAAAAATATAATGAGAAAAAGAAATTTACATACAGTATGTGAAGAATCTCATTGTCCAAATATTCCAGAATGTTGGTCAGGTGGTACAGCTACTTTCATGATTTTAGGAGATACTTGTACAAGAGGTTGTAAATTTTGTCAAACAAAATCAAGTGCTATTCCTTTACCTTTAGATCCATTTGAACCGGAAAATTTAGCTAATGCTATAATTGAAATGAAATTAGATTATGTTGTAATAACTTCTGTAGATAGAGATGATTTAGAAGATCAAGGATCAAAACATTTTGCAAAATGTATAAATGAAATAAAAAGATTAAATTCAAAAATATTAGTAGAAGTATTAATTCCAGATTTCCAAGGAGATGAAAAATTATTAAAAAATATTATAGATACAAGACCAGAAGTAATAGCACATAATATGGAAACTGTTAAAAGATTACAATCAATTGTTAGAGACAGAAGAGCTAATTATGAACAATCATTAAAAGTTTTAGAAAATGTAAAAAAAATGAATCCAAATATTTATACAAAATCATCAATTATTGTTGGTTTTGGAGAAAAAGAAGAAGAAATAATACAGACTATGAAAGATTTAAGAAAAATTGATGTAGATTTCTTAACTATAGGACAATATTTACAACCTAGTAAAAAACATCTTAAAATTAATGAGTATATTAAACCAGAAATATTTAATAAATATAAAAAAATAGGAGAAGAATTAGGTTTCAAATATATAATGGCTGGACCATTTGTTAGAAGTTCCTATCGTGCTGGTGAATTATTTATTAAAAATATTATAGAAAAATCTAAATAATATTTATAAAATAAATTATTTTTAATTATGAAAAATTTTTAATATTTTGAATAAAAATAATAGAATATTATCTTAATATAAATTAATAATTAAATTAATTGAATTTAATAATTAATTTATAAATGAAAAATAAGATATTTTAAGTTAAAATGACAAAAGAATTTAAATTTCCAGATGTAGGTGAAGGTATAACTGAAGGAGAAATTGTAAAATGGAAAATTAAAGAAGGAGATACAATAAAAGAACATGATATTATAGCAGAAGTAGAAACTGATAAAGCAATTGTTGAAATACCTTCTCCATTAGGTGGGAAAGTTTTAAGATTAAATCACAAGGAAGGAGATACAATAAAAGTTGGAGAAACAATTTTGATTATAGGAAATAAAGAAGAAACAATATCGAATAAATTACCTACAATAAATAAACCAACAGGAAAACAAGAAGGTGTTGGAGCAGTTGGTGAATTAGAAGAAGCAACAGAAATTACAAAAAGAAATCAAATTATTGAGAAACATAAAAAATTATCTATAATTAATGCATTACCTGTAGTTAGAAGATTAGCAAGAGATATAAAAGTTGATATTTCTAAAATAAAAGGAACAGGTCATAATAGTAGAATAACTGAAGAAGATGTTAGAAAATATTCTAAAATTAATCCAAAAGAAAAATCAGATATTAAAATTGAAAGAAGATATGATATGTGGGGATATATTAAGAAAATACCATTAAAAGGTATAAGAAAAGCAATTGCAAATAATATGGTTAAATCAATTTATACAGCACCTCATGTAACTCATATGGATGAAATTGATGTTACTAATCTTTATATGATAAAACAACGTGAAAAAAGAATAGCAGAATCTAAAAATATAAAATTAACATATTTACCTTTTATAATGAAAGCATGTGTAAATTCATTAAAAAAATATCCAGAAGTTAATTCCTCTTTAGATGATGAACATGAAGAAATAATTTTAAAGAAATATTATAATATTGGAATAGCAGTTGATACTGAAAATGGTTTAATGGTTCCTGTAATTAAAGGTGTAGATCAAAAAAATATATTTAAATTATCAAAGGAAATACAAGAACTTGCAACAAAAGCAAGAGAAAGAAAAATAGATATAGCTGATATGAAAGGAGGAACATTTACAATAACAAATGTAGGTAGTATAGGTGGGATATTTGCAACACCAATAATAAATTATCCAGAAGTTGCAATACTTGCTACTGGAAGAATTCATGATAGATTAACAATTGATTCAGAAAAGAAAATTAAAATAAGAAAAATATTACCTATATCTTTATCATTTGATCATAGAATAGTTGATGGTGCAAATGCAGCTAAATTTGTTAATAGATTGAAAGAATTATTGGAAGATCCTGACTTATTATTAATGGAGAGTTAATATTATGAAAAAAATATTATCTTTATCTTTATTTTTCATTTTTTCATTTACAATATTAACTTCAATTGTAAATGCTACAATATTGGAAGGGCCTGTAATAAAATTTGAAAATTCGAATCAAAATTTAGAAGGAAGAGAAATAATAAATGTTAATTATTTTCATTTTTTAGAAACACCAATTTATGAAATTTCTTTTATCCCTATTGAAAATAATACAAAATATTCTTATATCTATATAAATTCATATAATTTAAGTTTAAATCCAATTCCAATTCCAGGTGGAATAATTTATAGTTATTTTAAAATAGGAGAATTTTATAGTCCAAAAATTCCAAGAAATAATATAAAATTAGAAAATGTAGAAATAAAATTTAAAGTAGATAATAATTGGATAGAAAATAACAATATAAAAAATAACAATATAAAACTTCTTTTATTTAATAATAATAATTGGAAAGAATTAGATACAGAAATTATTGGAAATATAAATGGATATACAAATTTTAAATCAGTTATAAATAATGATTTAAATTCATTAAATAAAATTTATTCAATAGTTGGAGAGAAAGAATTAGAAATTAATCAAACAGGTAAATATAATATAATACTAAAAAACAAAGAATCTGAACAAGAAAATATAAAATATATAATTTTAGGAATAGTAATTATAATAATATTAATTATTTTATTTTCACCTAAAAAATTAATTAAATTAAATAAAAAATAATTATCTCATATAATTCCATTTTTTACTAGAATATTTTTCAGAAGCTAATTCTTTTGCTCTATTAATTTCTTCATTTGTAAGTTTTCCAATATAAAATTCTTTATTAATAGTAAATCCTTTCATAATAGCATTATATGCTTCTTCTATATCAATATTTTTGAAATTTTTTATTTTTGTCACACGATCTTCTACAGATTTAATCATTTTATCACTTATTTTTTCTTTTGAAATTTTCAATAATGAAAACATTTTATTAACATCTAAATCATATAAAATTGTTCCATGTTGTAATAAAACACCATTTCTTCTAGTTTGTGCATTTCCAGATATTTTTTTCCCAGATGCAATAATATCATTAATTGGTATGAATTTAGAATCAATACCAATATTTGAAAGACCTTTAATTACCCATCCACAAATAATATTATATGATTCATGTATACTTTTTGGAAAAATTTCTTCCTTTCCAATAACACTATAAGTTATTTCGCCATTATAATCATGGTATACAGCTCCACCACCAGTTCTTCTTCTAACAACATCAATATTATTTTTTTTACATTCATTCAAATTAACTTCATCTTCTATTCCTTGAAAATATCCAATAGATACTGTAGATGGATTCCATCTCCAAAATCTTATTGTAGAATCACTTCCTTCTTTAACTGATTCTGATACAGCTTCATCAATAGCCATTGCTGTAAATCCATTAGTTACATGTAGTGGTATTATTCTCCATTTCATATAATCAACTTATTGATTTTATAATTAATTTAGAAATAGATTCTTCATCAATCCCAATTAATTCAATATTATTTTCTTTAACAATTTTTTTAATTTTATTAGTTATAATTTCTTCTGAAGAATTTTTATCTATTCCTATTAAAGAATTTTCTATTTTTTCTATTGATTCTTCTGGATATAAGAAAAAATCACCAGTAATTTTAATATTTTCAATATTTTTTTCAAAATTAATTTTTATCCTTACTAATTTTCCACCATGAATTTTTTCTGTTACAATTTTTTCCATATTATTAATTGTTTTCTTTATTTTATATATTCAATATTATACATTATTAAAAATGAACAATTTATAGTTTTCATAATATTTATAAGAAGTAAAATTAAATAGAATTATGGAAGATTCAAATAAATGTGAATGTTCATGTGCTAAAAATTCATGTAATTGTAAATCAGATTCTAATTGTAAATCAGATTCTAATTGTAAATCAGATTCTAATTGTAAATCAGATTCTAATTGTAAATCAGATTCTAATTGTAATTCAGGTTGTAATTGTAAATCAGATTCTAATTGTAATTCAGGTTGTAATTGTAAATCAGATTCTAATTGTTAAATTAAAAATTCATTGTTTCTTCAATACCTTTAATAATTCTATTAATACTAGGTAAATAAGAATTTTCTAATTTCATTAATGGATATATTACATCATAACCTGTTATTCTTTTTATTGGAGCTTTTAAATTTAATAATGCTTTTTCATTTATTCTTGTAATAATTTCAGAAGCCATACCTAATTTTCTTTGAGCTTCATGAATAATAACAGATCTTCCTGTTTTCTTAATAGAATTAATTATTGTATCAGTATCTAATGGAGTTAATGTTCTTAAATCAATTAATTCAATTGAATATTTATCTTTTATTTTTTCAATTGCTTGTTTAACTGTTCTTAACATAGAACCATAACTTATTATTGTTATGTCGTTACCTTCTTGCACAATATTTGCTTTTCCAAATGGAATTGTGAAATCTTTTTCTGGAACTTCTTCTTTAATTGCTCTATAAACTCTTTTTGGTTCTAAATATATAACAGGATCTGGATCTCGAATTGCTGATAATAGTAAACCTTTAGCTTCATATGGAGATGATGGAATTACTACTTTTAATCCTGGTGTATGAACAAAATAAGTTTCTGGTGATTCTCCATGATGTTCTAATGCTCTTATTCCACCACTATAAGGAATTCTTACTACCATTGGTACATGATATCTTCCTCTTGTTCTATTTCTTATTCTAGATGCATGATTAATTAATTGATTAAGTCCTAAAATACTAAAACCATCAAATTGTATTTCTGGAATTGGTTTCATTCCATAAACTGCCATTCCAATTGAAGTAGCAATTATTCCAGCTTCAGCTAATGGTGTATCAATTACTCTATTATCACCATATTTTTTCCATAAACCTTCTGTTACTCTAAAAACTCCTCCATCTTTTCCAACATCTTCACCTAAAACAACAACATTTTCATCTTTACTCATTTCAATATCTAAAGCATTATTGATTGCTTGTACCATATTCATTATTACCATATTTATTCAACTCCACTCATTGCTTCCTTTTTTTGTTCTTCTAATTCTTTAGGAATTTTTTCATATAAAAAATCAAACATATCTTCTATTTTAGGACTAGGATATTCTTCTGCTTTCTTTACTTCATCTTTAATTTTTTTTGTTAATTTTTCAATTAATTCTTTTTCATTATTTTCATTCCATATATTTTTGGATTCCATATATTTTTTTAATCTAATAATAGGATCTTTTAATTTCCAAAATTCTAAATCTTTTTTTGGTACATATTTTTTAGAATCATCTGCTGTTGTATGATCTGACATTCTATAAGTTACACATTCAATTAAAGTTGGTCCCTTTCCATTTCTTGCTTTTTCAACTGCATCTTTTACTACTTTATAAACACCAAAAACATCATTTCCATCAACTCTTACACCTTCAAAACCATATGCTATTGCTTTTTGTGCAATTGTTTCAGCTGCAGTTTGTTTTGATAATGGGACTGATATTGCCCATTGATTATTTTGACAAATATAAACTATTGGAACATTAAACACTCCAGCAAAATTTAAACCTTCATGAAAATCTCCTTCAGAAGTTGCACCATCTCCTAAGTAACACATTACAACATTATTATCTTTTTTAAATTTAGAGGCCATAGCTACTCCTGTTGCATGTGGTATTTGACTAGCTACTGGAACTGCCATTGGAAAATTATTTATATTTTCTGGTATTTTAGATCCAAATTCATTACCCATCCAATATAACATATACATATTCATTGGAAATTCTCTTACAATATGTGATCCAATTTCTCTAAAATATGGAAACATCCAGTCTGTTTGTTTTAAAGCTAATGCTGAACCAACCTGTGTAGCTTCTTCTCCTAAAGATGAAGCATAAGTTCCACATCTTCCTTCTCTTTGAAGTTTTATAATCATATCATCTGATATTCTAGCATAAACCATACTTTCATACATTTTTTTAATAATTTTTTCATCTGGAATTTCTTTCGAATTTATTTTTCCATCATCTTTCAATATTTGAAAAATTTCTGGTGGAATAAATTTTGTTTTATAATTATCCATAAATTTATTTATATTTTAATAAGAAAAAGATTTGTTATTTCTAAAAAACTACAAAGATATTAATACTAAACAGAACTAAATTAATTTATTATGAAACATAAAGTTACTATATTAACATCTAAATCTTGTCCTGCTTGTCCAACAGCAAAACAAATATGGAGAAAAATAAAAGAAAAAAATGATTTTGATTATGAAGAAATTGATGTTATGTCAGATAATGGTCAAAAAATAATATCAAATGAAGGAATAATGAGCGTACCAACTACAATTATTGATGGTAAAATAATATTCACAGGAATACCCGATGAAAAAAAAGCTGAAGATTTAATAAAAGAGTGATATAAATGCCAATTTGGGATACAATAATTATTGGTGGAGCTGCAGCTGGATTATCTGCTGCTATTTATACTTGTAGAAAAAATATGAAAACTTTAGTAATATCTATTGATATTGGTGGTCAGAATCTTTTAACTGAACAGGAAGAAAATTATCCTGGATATATAGAATTAAGTGGTCCCAAATTAATGCAAATATTTCAGAAACAAGCAATTAATTTTGGAGCAGAAATAATTTTTGGAAAAGCTACAAAATTAGAGAAATTAGACAAAAATTTTAAAATAACTATGGGGAATGGAGATGAATATATAACAAAAACTGTTATTTTATCTTTTGGAAAAATATCTAGACCATTGAATGTTGAAGGAGAAAATAAATTCATGGGAAGAGGTGTACATACATGTGCTACTTGTGATGCACCATTTACAAAAGGAAAAAATGTTGCAGTAATTGGTGGTGGAAATTCAGCATTTGAAGCAGCAGAACTTTTAACAAAATTTGCAAATAAAGTTTATTTAATTCATAGAAGAGATGAATTTAAAGCAGATCCAATAACAGTTGATAAAATAAAAAACAAAAATAAAGTTGAAATTATTATTAATACTATAATTAAAAAAATAAATGGAGAAAAAAACGTTGATAGTTTATTAATAGAAAATATAATTGATAATTCTACAAAAGAATTAAAAATTGATTCAGTTTTTATTGAGATTGGATATATACTTGATACAGATTGGGTAAGTAATTTAGTAAAATTAGAAAATAGACAAATTATAACAAACAAAAAAGCAGAAACAATAACACCAGGAATATTTGCAGCAGGAGATGTAACTAATAGTCCTTATAAACAAACAATTACAGCAGCAGCAGAAGGTGCAATTGCAGGATTATCTTCTTATAACTATTTAAGATCTAAAGAAGGAAAATCAACTATTAGTTTAGATTGGAAATAATTTTTTATTATTATTTTTCATTTTATAATAATAATAATTAAATCCTATAATAAAAATTCCAAAAAATTTTTTTATTTTTTTATTTAATTTTGTTTTTTCTAATCTAATTTTTTTTATAATTATTTTATTATTTTCATATATAGCATAATGTTTAAATCCTGTATCTAGACAAATAAATTCAGAATTTGTTTTTTTATCTATTTCATGTATAGGTTCTTTGTTAAAACTATGTCCAAATATTTGTTTTGTATTTGGTATATTTTGAAATTCCCTAATATCACACCAAATTATTCCAGGACATTTACGTTTACCTCTTTTTTCTAATCCTATTTTATAAAAAATATTATTTGGATTATTTTTAAAATTTTCTAATATTTTTTCTGGTTTTATATTTTTTTTATCAATATTTTTTAAGTATTCATAGTAACTTTTAGTAAATCCACCATGAGTTAATAAATAATCTCCTATTTTATAAAAATATTTTAATTCTTTTAAATTTACACCCATTTGTTTTATTGCATTATATTTTTCTTTAGTAAATCCACTACAAAAATATTTTTCATCAATATAACCAACTTCATGATTACCTATTAAGTGTATTCTATTAGGATTTTTCATAGATTTTTTTAACCAAGCAGCAACTTTTATTGTATTTTCTAATCCATTTAATTCAATATCCATATTATCAAAATAATCTCCTAAAAATATTATTTTATATGGATTTTCAATTTTAATTATTTTTTCTGCTTTTTCAAAATCTCCATGTAAATCTGGAATAATTAATATTTTTTTTGATTTATTATTTTTCATAAAATAATATATGATTTAATTAATTTATAATTATTCATATTTTTATCAAAAACTTTTAATAATAATAAATTAAATAAATTTATGGATTGTAGAGAAATAGATTGTAAAAAATTTCAAGATAATTTTGGACCTGAATTAATATATCAAACATATGATCCTAAAACAGAAATGTCTGGAATAACAGTTATAGATAATACAGCACTTGGTCCTGCAAAAGGAGGTATTAGAATGACATCAAGTGTTAATGTAGAAGAAGTTTTTAGATTAGCAAGAACAATGACATGGAAAAATGCATTAGCAGATTTACCATTTGGTGGTGGAAAATCTGGAATAATAGCAAATGTAGGAACAATGACTACAAAACAAAAAAAATCTATTGTTCAATCTTTTGGAAGAGCGATAAAACCAATAACACCAAATAAATACATAGCAGCTCCTGATATACATATGGGTGAGCAAGAAATGAAATGGTTAGTTAAAGCAAATGGTGATTTTAATGCAGCAACAGGTAAACCAAAAAATATGTGTATAAATAATGGTAAGAAATGTGGAATACCACATGAATTTGGATCTACTGGTTATAGTGTTTCAATAGCAGCAATCATAGCAGCAAAAACACAAATGATTGATATAGAAGGAATGAGTGTAGCAATAGAAGGATTTGGAAATGTTGGTACTTTTGCGGCCAAATATTTAGAAGAAGCTGGAGCAAAAATAATTGCAGTTAGTGATAGTCGTGGATGTGCATATAATCCAACAGGAATTGATATAACAAAACTTCTAAAAACTAAGAAAAAAACAGGAACAGTTATAAAACATAAAAATATAAAAATAATTCCAAATGATGAAATTTTTAAATTATCAGTTGATATGTTAATACCAGCTGCATTACCAGATGTTATTAATAAATCAAATGTTAATAAAATAAAAGCAAAAATTATTGTTGAAGGTTCAAATATTCCAATGAGAGAAAATATTGAAAGAATTCTTTTTGAAAAAGATAAATTAATAATTCCAGATTTTCTTGCAAATGCTGGTGGTGTAATATCTTCTTATGCAGAATATAAAGGTAAAAGTCCAGAAGAAATGTTTAGTTTAATAAAAAAGAAAATGGAAAAGAATACAAAAAATCTTTTAATCCGTGCAGATATGGATAATATTATGCCTAGAACTGCTGGTTTAAATATAGCTAAAGAAAGAGTATTAAAAGCTATGAAAAGAAGGAAAAATATATAAAATATTAATTGTATAGTCAAAAATTATATAATGAAGATTAAAAATTATTAAAGACAATTTTGATTCTATTTCAAAATAAAAATTAAAAAAATTTAAAAATTATTATAAATATAATTTAATAATGATTTTAGATAATATAAAAAAATAAATTAAAATATAATAGAAATAATTTAGTTATTTTATCATAATATTTATTTTTAAATTAGTTAATATAGAATAAAATTTGTTTATGTAAATAATATTCTATTATTTAATAAATAATTTACATTCATTTCAAAGCCTCAGATGGGATTTGAACCCACGACCCCCTCCTTACCATGGAGATGCTCTACCAACTGAGCTACTGAGGCTAAACTTATCATAAATTAAAAAAAATTATTCATTTTCAAGATAAATATAATCATTTATATTAACTTTACCTTTTACTTTTATAGAAATTATTTTATCATTTTTTATAGATTCTTTACATATTTTTATACTTTCAATTTTTTGTTTAATTTTAGTTTTAGGACCATAAATAGATACAATATTATTTAATTTAATTTCATTTTTTGTTTGTATTATTGCAACTTTAGGTTTTGGAAAATAATGTATTACTTTACCTAAAAATTTTTTTACCATAATTCATAATAGGTAAGTAGATATATATTATATTTTAATATTTAATTAATGAAAAAAATATATATTAAAATTATAAAAAATATAAAAAAGAAGAAAATATCTAATATTTTATATATTTTCAAGAAATATTGGAAAATTATATCTATTTTATTTTTAATTTTAATAACTATTTTTATTACATTAAGTAAATTAACAATTAATGACAATAAATTAGATTATCAAATAGATATAATTTCAAATTCTTGTGAAATTGATAATTCAATTTTAGAATCAGTTAATATTATTGATAATAAAATTTTAATAAATACAACAATAAAAAATTTACCAAATCCATGTTATAATGTTAAAGGATATGCATCAATTTCTGGAAAAAATATAAATATTAATTTAAATACTGAAAAAATTGATGCTATTTGTATACAATGTGAAAGTAATATTGTTACACAAATTACAATATCCAATTTAGATAGTGGAAAATATAATGTAATTATTAATTCTCCATCAGGATATTTTAATATTAATGATTTAAAAATATAAAAATAAAGTTGCGGGGGTCGGATAGCCTGGTCAATTCCGCTAGCTTGAGGTGTTAGTTGCTTAGTGCATACGAGGGTTCAAATCCCTCCTTCCGCATTTTCTAGTTATATAATATTCATATAATATTCAAATATTTTATTATTTAATATTATTTAGTCTATATGTATGTATATGGAGAATATTTTTAATTTCAATAGAATTATGTAATAAAACATTAAAAGAATTATTAGTATATAATTTTAATAAAATATTTTAAAATAATTTATATAATATATCTAAAAATTAATATTTATTTATATAAAAAAAATAATTATTATTATGTCTTCTAATAATATAATTGAATTAGTTAATGTTTCAAAATCATATAATTTAGGAAATTCAAATGAAATTATATTAAAAAATATAAATTTAAAAGTGAAAAAAGGAGAATTAATTGCAATTATAGGAGCATCAGGTTCAGGTAAATCTACTTTGCTTCATATAATTGGACTTTTAGATAAACCAACAGAAGGAGAAGTATATATTAATGATGTAAATGTGAAAAAATATAATGATAATAAACTTTCTAATTTAAGAGGTAAAAATATAGGATTTGTTTTTCAATTTTTTAATTTATATCCAAGTTTAAATGTAAAAAAAAATGTTCAATTACCTATGGCAATACAAAATATTTCAAAATTTAAACAAGAAAAAAGATCAATAAAACTTTTAAAAATGGTTGGATTAATTGATAAAATGAATAATATGCCATCACAACTTTCTGGTGGAGAGAAACAAAGAGTATCAATTGCACGTTCCATTGCTAATAATCCTGATATAATTTTAGCAGATGAACCTACTGGTAATTTAGATTCAAAAACAGGAGAAGAAATAATTAAAATGTTAATAAATTTGAAGAAAGATAAAAATAAAACTATAATTATAATTACTCATGATAAAAAATTAGCATCTAATGCAAATAGAATAATAGAAATTAAAGATGGTATTATTATATCTGATAAACATACAAAACCAAAAACCATATAAAAACTTAACTTTAAATTATTTATATGAAAATTTTAGTATCAATTTTATCTATACTATTATTTTTACCTAGTTTATTTTCTATTGTTTCAGCTGATTCTGGACTTGGGTTTCAAGTTTTAAAATATAATCCTACACCTGCTGAACCTGGAAATTTTTTAGAAATTTTTGTTTCAGTAACAAAAAATAGTGGAGAAGATTTAAGAAATCATGTAATTGAAATATTGCCAGAATATCCTTTTTTCCCAGCAGCTAGTGAAGATTCTAGAAGAATTTTTTCAAAATTAGATTCTAATGGAGCTATTGTAAGATTTGAATTACGTGTTGCAGAAGATGTTACAAGTGGTGAATATTTTTTGAAAATAAGAAATAGACCTTTAAATTCAGAATTAAATTCTGGATTTGTTAGATTACCAATTTCTATTTTAAGTAAGATTGAAGTTTCAATTGATAATATAACTCCAAATAATTTAATACCTGCAAAATTAACTAATGTTACTTTTAATTTTAAAAATTCTGGTAAAGCACCAATTAATGATCTTTTAATTACTTGGAATAATCCTGAAAATAAAATATTTCCAATAGGAAGTGATAATAGATATAGAATAAAAAATATTGGAATAAATGAATCAATGAATGTTATTTTTCCAATGATTGCAGATCCTAACATAAATCAAGGTATTCATGTAATTGATATTAATATGGAATTTGAAAGATTTGGTGAATCTGAAAATATAATCTCAAAAATTGCTTTTGTAGTTGGTGGTACTACTGATTATAATATAGCTCAATCAGAATTTTCAAATAATTTATTATCTTTATCAATTGCAAATATTGGAGTTAATATAGCAACAGGAGTTTTAATTTCAATACCAGAACAAGAAGATTGGGAAATAATTGGAGCAGGTGATATATTTTTAGGTAACCTTCAACCAGGAGATTTTACTGTAGGATCAGTAAATATAATTCCTAATATATTAAATACAAATCAAAATCTAAAAGTTTTAATTTATTATACAGATACTGTTGGAACAAGACAATTTATTGAAAAAAATGTACCAATAAATTTAATTAATGAAACTGAACAAAAAAATGATAAATCATTAATAGATCCATTAACTGTTTTTATAGTTTTAATTATTGTTGGTATTTTTCTATATTCTAATAAGAGATTTAATTTGATAAAAAAAATAAAGAAAATTAAAAAGTGATTTAATGCAATTTTTTCATTATTTAGATTTTGCAAAGAATAGTTTTTCACATAGAAAATTAAGAAGTTTATTAACAATGATTGGAATTATTATTGGTATTGCAACAGTTTTTAGTTTATTATCTATTGGTCAAGGGTTTGAAAAAGCAATTAATGATGATTTAGAATCTTTTGGTGGTAATTTTATTTATGTTTTCCCATCACAAGTAGAAAATTCTAATCCTTCTTTTGGTGGTGCTCCTGAAAATCTTGCTTCTTCTCAAGGAATATTAAATAAAAATGATGTATCTATTTTAAAAAGTGTTCGTGGTATTGATTTTATTGATGCTTATATTTCTGATAGAGCTTCAGTTATTTTCAAAGGAAAATCATTTAATGTTGAAATTATTGGTTCTACAGTTAATTTAATTCGAGAATTTCCATTAATTAATTTAGAAAAAGGTAGAATATTTAGTTCAAGTGAAAGTAAAGTTATAATTATTGGTAATTCAGTTGCAAATAACTTCTTTGATAAAAAAATAAATTTAGGAGATATTTTAATAATTGAAAATGAAAATTTTAGAGTTATTGGTATATGGGAAAAGGGAAGTGGTTCAGTTAGTGGAATATTTGACCAATCTATAACTATGAATAGGAGAGATGCAGAAAGAATTTTTTTAGAACCAGGAAGTAATGAAGTTTCAGCAATAGCGGCTAAAATTAGTAAATCAGCTGATATTGATAGAGTAACAGAAGATATTAATAATAAATTAAGAATATCTCATAAAGTTATTAAAGGTAAAGAAGATTTTACTATTGTAAGTTCTAAAACTGTTGCAGAAGAAGTTGGAAAAATATCAGCTGGAATTAATTTATTTCTTGGTTTTATTTCTTTTATATCATTAATTGTAGGTGGTATTGGAATAATTAACACAATGTTTACTTCTGTTATAGAAAGAACAAAACAAATTGGTATTTTGAAATCTTTAGGAGCCACTAAAAAAGATATTATGAATATATTTTTAATTGAATCAAGTATGATTGGTTTTATTGGTGGATTTATTGGTTTGATAATTGGTATAATATTTGCAATAACTTTACCTTTAATTAGTCCAGAATCTTTTCAATTTAAACCAGTAATAAATATACAACTTATTGTATTTTCACTTGGATTTTCAGTTTTAATTGGAACTTTTTCAGGTTTATTACCTGCTAGAAGAGCAGCAAATATGAATCCAGTAAAGTCTTTAAGATATGAGTGATTATAATTATATTAATGTAAAAATACTAAAATTATGAATAATTTAATTTTTGTTCTATTTTTAAATACTTTTCATGTTTTTATTAAGAATTTTAAATATTTTTATAATTAGTAATAATACTATATTTCTCATTTCCAAAATTTATGATTAATAATATACCTTTCAAAAATAATAGTTCTGTAATAAGAAAATAATTTATATAAAAATTTTTATATAAACTAAATATATATTTTTATATTATAATTACTAAATATTTTATAAGAGGAATAAAATGAAAGAATTTGAAAATAAAATAAAATTATTAAGAAAGGAATTACGAAGTTATTCAGATTCAAAAAAGAAAAAAACATCAAAAAATTTTTTCAAAACTGGTAAAGGGGAATATGGATATGGTGATGTTTTTTTAGGAGTAACTGTTCCTATTTGTAGGAAAATAGCTATAAAATATAAAAATCTTTCAATGAAAAATATAACACATTTAATAAATTCTAAGATACATGAAGAAAGATTAGTTGGAATTTTGATACTTGTACATGTTTATGAAATAAATCCAGAATCTATAAAGAAAAAAATTGTAAAATATTATTTAGATAATTCTAATAAGATAAATAATTGGGATTTAGTTGATTTATCTGCTCCTAAAATAATTGGTAATTTTCTAAAATATAAAAATAATAGAAATATACTTGAAAAATTAGCTAAATCTGATAATTTATGGAAGAAAAGAATATCAATTATTTCAACTTATTCTTTTATTAAAAATAATGATTTTGATGATTGTTTTAAAATATCTAATATATTAATGAATGATAAACATGATTTAATTCATAAAGCAGTTGGTTGGATGTTAAGAGAAGTTGGTAATAGAAATATGAGTAAGGAAGAAAGTTTTTTGAAAAAAAATTATAAAATAATGCCTAGAACAATGTTAAGATATGCTATTGAAAAATTCCCAAAAAATAAACGTATGATTTATATGAGAAAATAGAATTAGATATATGAAGGAATTTGAAAAAATAACGGATAAATTAGTTGATAATACATTTTATTTATTTTTACATTGGTTAGTAGTTATTTTATCCTCATTTGTATTTTGGGTTATTGTTTGGAAATCATTACCACCAGAATCTGCTGGTATAATTGCAACTTCATTAAATTTAATGGTTTTAATTTCTATATTTGGATCTTTAGGATTATATTCAACACTTACTAAATTAATTTCTGAATATAAAAAATCTAAACAATATGATAAAATAAAATCATTAATTAATTTTTCAACAAAATTATTAGTTTTAACTAATTTTATTATTTCTATTGGATTCTTTTTAATAATTACAACATTTCAAATAGATTTAAAGATACCATTTTATGCTTTAGTTTTAGTTTCTATTGGTATATTTTTAATTCCATTAAGTTCAGGAACATCATCAATTTTATTTGGACTTCAAAAAATGAAAAAAATATTTCATACAGAAATATTTTCACAATTAGTTAAATTAATTTTATCAATTACTCTTCTAATTATAGGATTTGAATTTCTTGGACCTTTAATAGCATTAGTTATTTTTTTCTTTGTTTTTGTTTTATTAAGAATAGATGTTTTGAAATTAGGTATTGGAGTAAAAAAAATAACCAATAAGAATAAAATAATAATTAAATACGCATTACCTTCATTTATTTCATCTATATCATGGGCATTATATATTAATTCACCAATTTTAATTTTAACATTTTTTGATTCTTTAACATCTAGTGGTATATTTTCAGCTGCAATAAGTTTAACAAATCCATTAGTATATATTTCAGGTATAATGGTAGGAGCTGTATTTCCTATAATTTCATCTTTAATGGTTACTAAAAATAGAAAATTAAATCAAGTACATTTAATTAATATTATAGTAAAATATTTTTCATTATTTTCATTTCCATTATTAGTAATATATATATTTTTCTCAAAACAAATAATTTTATTATTTGCAAGATTAGAATATTTAGATGCTGTTTCTATTATACCAATTATGGCAATTATTGGAATATTTCAAGGAATAGGTTACATTTTCATTTCATCTTTGTTTTCAATTAGAAAAACAAAAGAAAATAGAAATATAACAATAATATTTTCTATTTTCTTTTTAATATTATCAATTCCATTAACTATATTTTTTGGAATAAATGGTTTACTTTCATCTATGATAATATCATTAATATTTTTAATTTCAATGGGATATTATGTATTAAATAAAAGTTTAAATTTCAAATTAAAATTAAGTTTATTTTATAAAATATTAATTGGAATTATTCCATTATTTTCAATGTTATTTATTATAGAATATATTATTCCACAATCAGTATTTAGAACAATAATT
>JABABT010000037.1 GCA_014238095.1 Candidatus Aenigmatarchaeota archaeon | reverse complement strand
GATGACAACAATTCTGCAACAGCCATCGGATCAAGTAATTTTACAAGGGCAGGTCTCACAGTAAATGTTGAATTAAATTTAGTTACATACGAGCCTACATCTATTAAATTATCTGAAGAATGGTTTGAGAAAAGATGGACAGAATCTACAGACATTTCAAAGGAACTTGTACGCATACTTGAGGAATCAAAATTTGGTAAAGTTTTAGATCCATACATGATGTATCTAAAAATACTCTATGAATATCATAAACAAAGAATACATGATATGGAAGAGGCTAAAAAAGCTTCAGAGCCGTTACATGGAGCAAAACTTGCATCATTTCAAACAGATGCAGTTGTATCTGCAATACGTATAATACGAGAATATGGTGGGGTAATTATTGCAGATTCCACAGGTCTTGGTAAAACTCACATTGCGATAGGATTATTACGTAAACTCGCAGGACTTGAGGGTAAAAAAATACTGCTATTGGCACCGGCACAGATAATCCGTAGTATGTGGAGCAACAAACTCGAACAAGAAACTAGCATGAATGTAAAAACACTATCAATAGAAAATACTGGAAGTGATAGATTTGATCCTACAGATTATCATACATATGATGCTGTATTAATTGATGAATCCCAAAACTTTCGAACTTATAGCACAGCCCGTAGAACCGCTGTGATGAAATTACTACAATCTGGCAAACCAAAAAACGTAATATTAATGACGGCCACGCCAATAAACAATCAACTATTGGATATATACCATCAACTATCTCTCATTACCGCAGGAAATGATTCTCATTTTGCAAGTATGGGAATACATGATATCCATAAACACATTCGAAACGCGGATCGTGAAAAAAACTTTGAAGATGGTGTTTCACAGATGGTGCCGCTACTCGATGAGATAATGGTTCGTAGAACTAGAAACGTCATTGCAAACAACTATCCCGACGAAAAAATAAACGGTGAAAAACTAAAATTTCCAAAATCAATACTCAGTCCTGTGCATTATGAAGTTACAGATTCATACAGACAAATATATCGAGATATCGTAAACGTGATGGAAAATGTCGCACTAGTTCCATACAGAGTTGATTTTTACAAAAAGGATCAAAGTGATGAAGAAAAAGAAAAAATAGACGTTATTGCAAGATTACAAAAAATACTACTTTTAAAAAGATTTGAATCATCACATAAAGCAGTTGAAATTAGTGTCGGGAATTTGTACAGACTATATGATTATTTTACTAAATCTATGAAAGAGGGTAAATTCATTACAAGTAAGGCTCTTCGAAAAATATTGGCCAAATATGGGGCAGAGATCTCAAATGAAGAGTTTGTAAACGCAATTATCGAAAATAAAGAACTTGTTGAATTTGATAGTGTGCAATATGATGTTGATAGTATGCGACAAGATCTAAAAAATGATATGAATATAATATCTAGTTTACATAAAAAATTAAAGAGTATTGAAGATTCTAAAACAGATGTATTTGATCCAAAATTAGAAAAATTATTTGAGACAATAAACAATGAAAAAGCATTAGAATCTGAAAGTAAAAAAGTAATAATATTTACGGAATTTGCAGATACTGCAAAACATATTTACGCACATGTATGTAGAAGATATCCTCAATATAATATTGCATTAATGAGAGGAGATACAAACGTTGAAACACGTGAAAAATATTTGAAACTTTTTTCCCCACGTTCTAATATTATAATGGAAGATGAAGAAGATGAAAAACAGTTTATTCGAGATAAAATAAAAAAAATATGGGGTAAAGTTGGTGAGGGGTTTATACATGCAAATGATAAAACAAAACAAATTGACATATTGGTCTCTACGGATGTACTTGCAGAGGGTCAAAACATACAAGATTGTAATTATGTGGTAAATTTTGATCTCCCATGGAATCCAATGAGAATTGCACAAAGAGTGGGAAGAGTTGATCGATTAAATACCGAACATGATACTGTTCATTCGGTTGTATTTTTTCCAAATATAGAACTAAATGATTTATTACATCTCACAGAAAAATTGCAAACCAAAATAGGCAAAGCGGGAGCTACCGGAACTGAAAACTCATTATTGGGAGAACAAGCAACACCAAGATCATTTAACGTTCTAGTACACAGGATTTCACAGGGGGATAAAACAGTCATTGGGGATATCATCCGGATGGTAGACATTTTGCCTGAAAATGATACGATGAGTATACTTATGCGCTTTATCAAAGAAAAAGGTTCAGAATTTCTAAACGATATGGCATTTGGGCGACGTAGTGGTAAAAAAACAGATGGCCCCACATCATTGATCATGGTGTACAAGCAATCCAAATATAATAAAATACATGTTGTAACATACGATTATGCCAAAAATCTCTGTGACAATGTGGATGATTATACAAAAATGTTTAAAGATATTCAATGTGGTGCAGATGAGGAAACAGTTCTTCCGTTAAGTGGAGAAGCAGCGATACGTCAAATAAATATTATAGATCGGAAAGCAAGAATTGCCATAGCAGATCACTTGAATGATACTTTATCTAGGCATGGATCCATAAAACGTAAGCGATATCAAGAAAAATTATTAGGAATAATAAATGATGGATCTGAACAGGGTTTAGTTCGTATGGACGATGATGTGTTTATCCGCGCATATG
>JABABT010000022.1 GCA_014238095.1 Candidatus Aenigmatarchaeota archaeon | reverse complement strand
TGATTGAATTTTATCTGATTGAATTTTATCTGATTGAATTTTATCTGATTGAATTTTATCTGATTGAATTTTATCTGATTGAATTTTATCTGATTGAATTTTATCTTTGATTTCAGCTTCTTTTTTTTCTTTTTTTTTAATAAGTTCATTTAATTTCTTATTCAAATCTTCCATTTCATTATTATCTACAAAATTTTCTTTAATTTCTTCATTAATCTTTTCATCTTCATCTACCTTTTTTTTTATAGATTTAATTGTATTGGAAATTTTGTTTTTTAGAAAACTAAACATAATTATAATTATTTGTTAGATTTATTTATTATTGTTTACCATATCTATGTTAAGTGCAGAATCTTTTAATCTATCTGTTATTTTTATTATTTCTTCATCTACTTGTTTAATAGCCACTTCAGCTTCTTTTTTTCTACTTTCTAATATTCTTTGAGCATCTTCAGTATTTTTTTCAACTGCAACATCAGCTCCAATCATAATTATTATTTTATTTTTTTTCACAGGTTTTCCAGATATGAATGCCTCTCCACCAATATGAAATATAGAATCACCATCTGATTTACTTAAATTATCAATACTAGTTTTTGTATTTTCTATATCAAGTAATCTTTGTTGAATCATTTCTTTTTGTCTATTCATAGCATTCATTCTTTCTTCCATCATTCTTAATTCCATCATTTTAGCTTGTTGATTATCTTCTTCATTTACATTTTCCATAATTAGGATTGTTAATAATCATATAAATATTTGTTATATACCCAAAAATTTTTTAATTAGAAATAATAAATTTATTTATGAACAATATTTATAAAAAACAATTTTTAATATGGTCTTTCCTTATATTAATCTTCTTTTATACAGTAAATGCTCAAAATATAGAATCAGATTTTATTATAGAAAATAATTATGTTCTTTGGAATGAATCAGTAAACTTGAAAGGAAATATTAATCAATTTACTTCAATAACTGCCTATTTAGATAATAAAATTATATGTTCAACAACATCAGATTCTTTAGGAAATTGGAACTGTAATTTTAATGCACCATTAGAAATAGGGACTTACAATTTAATGGTAAAATATGGAAATATTACTTTAAATAAAGAATTTTATGTAAAATTTAGTTATGGTTTTGAACCTGTTGGTATTGAACCTCGTTATGTTTTTGAAGCACCAAATATAATACAAGAACCATCAGGAAATATTAATAAAATAATAACTAGAATTAAAGTTTCTAGATAAATTTATAGGTATTTAATATAAATTTGTTTAAGATTATATGATTCAAAAAATATTTTTAATTCTTTTAATATCATCAATAGGAATATATTTCTCATTTTTTAATTTTATTGTTTCTGGTCAAGGAACATCTTTAGATGAAGGTAGTGCATTTTTTGATTTAAGACCAATTTCATTATTAGATGTACCTATAGAATATGGTGATTATTGTGTTAATCCAGATGGAATAGAAGTTCAAAATACTAAACTTGGATTATCAACAAGTGATGAAAATTATCTTAACATTAAATGGAATGCTATAGACAAAGATGGAATTGAAAACAAAATTGGTGTAGAATGTTGGTTAAATTGTCAAGGAACAGCAAATGATATAATTAATAGTACAGCAGAAGTAAATCATTGTGATAATCAAAATTTAGGAAAATGTAATTTCATAGGATCAACTGGTACAAATTTCTGTACAATAATAAATCCAAATTACACAATTTCAGATAATGAAGTTAAATGTAGGTTTTATGATCAAGTAGATAAAAATACTGGAGTTCATATTGAAACTAGAAATTTCAAAATTATTGATTATGAAATTATAATACCAACACCTGTTCTAACAGTTGGGGCTCATAAAACTATTTCATTACCTGTAAAATCTTTTGGTTTGTTAGGAACAAACTTTACAAATAATATTACAGCATTTGAAAAATCACATTTAGTAAGTATATTCAGACCTAGAAGTATAACAGAAGTTGCTTATTGTGGAGATGTTGTTGAAAGTTACCCTTCAATAAATTTCTTATCAACAGGTAAAATTTCTTTTTACATTGAAACACATGCAACACAGGATAATAAATTATGTATTTTAGATAATGATTGTAGTTACATTAATACACAAAATCAATTCATAGAATCAAAATGTATAAATAATGCTTGTTGGAGCAGAACAAGTTTATCAATTGAAGCAGGAGAAGCAAGTTTACCAGAATATAATTTTATAGGATTTCTTTTTATAATATTATTTTCTTCTATAGTATTTTATTTTAAAACTAAAAAGTTTTAATAAATTAATAAGATGAATAATTTATATGGATCTATTGTCTAGTGGCTAGGACGCCACCCTTACAAGGTGGAGGCAGGAGTTCAATTCTCCTTAGATTCATTTTATAGGATAGAATATTTCTAAAATTAAAATAAATTTTATAGCGGGGGAAAGATTTGAACTTCCGACCTCCGGGTTATGAGCCCGACGGGCATACTGGGAATCATCGATCCTCTCCAGGCTGCCCCACCCCGCTTTGTACTATAATTAGTACTTTGAAACCCTTATATAATAATGGAAATTCGAAAAGAAGTTCAAGCTATTATTTATAACAAATTTGGTAATGAAATTAGAACACTTTTAGTAAAAAAATTAGATTTAAAAAATTATAGTTATAGATGGAGAATTTTGAAAGGTGGAATAGAAAATAATGAAACAGACTTAGAAGCATTAAGAAGAGAAATAAAAGAAGAAGTAGGCCTTGTTGATTTTGAAATTGGAAATAAAATAAATGAATATGAATTTGATTATGATGGAACACTTCATCAAGTATGTTCTTATTTAGTACATATTGTAGTAAATTCTCCAATGAAAATACAAACTGAAGAAATAATTGATGCTCAATGGATTCCTGTAAGTCAAGCAATGGCTTTACTTTTTTGGAAAGATGAAAAAGATTCTATAAGTAAAATACCTACTGTTTTTTAAAATAATTTTATGATAAAATATTTTTAGTAATTTTGAAAAATATATAATAGAAAATTAAATTTATTCAAATAATACAAAAAAAAATATTTAGATAAAAATATGATTTATTTTCCCATAAAAAACATTTTATCTATAAACTCAATATAAAAGAAAGATTTATAAGGTATAATTTATAATGAATTACATCGAGTTGAATTAAATGGCACAAAAACCACACATAAATTTAATGACAGCAGGACATGTTGATGCAGGAAAGTCTACATTGATTGGAAGAATTCTTTTTGATAGTGGATCTGTACGTGAAGAAGAAATGAGAAAATTAAAAGAATTAGCTAAAGAATTAAAAAAAGAAACATTTGAATTTGCTTTTGTAATGGATACAGTTAAAGAAGAAAGAGAAAGAGGAGTTACTATTGATATAATGCATAGACCATTTAATACACAAAAATGGTACATGACAATTATTGATGCACCAGGACATAGAGATTTTATTAAAAATTTGATTACAGGTGCTGCACAAGCAGATGTTGCATGTCTTGTTATATCTGGAAAACCTGGAGAAGGAATTCAAGAACAAACAAAAGAACATGCATGGCTTTTGAGAGTTCTTGGAATTAATCAAATTATGGTTGTTGTTAATAAAATGGACGCAGCTAATTTTGATGAAAAAAGATTTAATGAAATTAAGGAAGAAATATTAAAACTTTTGAAGCCAATTGGTTATAAAACAGATGATATGCCTTTCATTCCAGTTTCTGCTTATACAGGAGATAATGTTGTTAAAAAATCTGATAAAATGCCATGGTATAAAGGTAAGACACTTATAGAAACTTTTGATTCATGGATTGTTGATCCACCAAAATCATTAGACAAACCATTGAGAATGCCATTACAAGATGTTTATAGTATAACTGGTATTGGTGCAGTTCCAGTTGGAAGAATTGAAACAGGAACATTAAAACCAGGAGAACAAGTTATTTTTGAACCATCTGGAACAACAGGTGAAGTAAAAAGTATAGAAGTTCATCATCAACAAGTTGATATGGCAAAACCAGGAGATAATGTTGGTTTTAATGTAAAAGGTATTGATAAAAAAGAAATTGGAAGAGGAACAGTTGTTGGTAAACCAGATAATCCACCATCAGTTGTAAAAGAATTTACAGCACAAGTTGTTATTTTAAATCATCCTAGTGTTATTGCAGCAGGATATACTCCTGTATTCCATGCACATACAGCTTCAGTTGCATGTACAATTGAAAAAATAATTGCAAAAATTGATCCTAAAACAGGTCAAGTTGTTCAAGAGAACCCAGACTTTATTAAAGCTGGTGATGCTGCTAAAATTTTAGTTAAACCATTGAAACCTCTTGTAATTGAGAAACAATCTGAATTTCCAGAACTTGCAAGATTTGCTATTAGAGATATGGGTCAAACAGTTGCTGCTGGTGTAGTTTTAGATATAGTTAAAGCAAAATAATTTTTGAAATTATTTAATTAGATATTTAAATATTGTTATTAAATTAAAATTATGATATCAGAAAAAATATCAAAATATTTTTCACAAGAAGAAAATTTTAATTATATTGTGAATAATAAGATTAATTCATCAAAATATGATATAAATAAAGAAATTAAAAATGAAATATTAGAAAATAAAGAAATAAAATTTTATCAAAAGAAATTAACTTCTTTATCATATTTTGAAAAGGGAATTTATCATAAAATTTC
>JABABT010000021.1 GCA_014238095.1 Candidatus Aenigmatarchaeota archaeon | reverse complement strand
ATGTGGATTAAGAGAACCATTAACATGTTCAGATTGTCCAAAAATAAATTTTGATATTAAAGTAAATCCTGAAAAAGGATTAGCAAATAAAGGAGAAACAAAATCAGTTAATGTAAGTACTACATTATTATCAGATTTTACATATCCAATACAATTTTCTACATCAAACCTACCAATTAAATCAAGATCAGAATTTAATCCAACATCATGTGAACCAACATGTAATTCAATATTATCTCTTATACTATCAAGAAACACTCCAGTAGGTTCTTATGATATAACAATAACTGGATTAGGTTCAGAACCAAATTCAACATCATATAATCTAGGAGTACTTCCAGGAGATGTACCACCACAATGTGGAAATCTAATATGTGAAACAGGAGAAACATCATCAACATGTTCACAAGATTGTGATTCAACATGTACAAATGATGGAATATGTGGATTAAGAGAACCAACAACATGTTCAGATTGTCCAGTATTCAATAATATAAACCTAACAACATGTGGAAATGGTGTTTGTGAATATCCAGAAACACAAATAACATGTGACAGTGAATGTACAACAAATGTAGATATACCATCAAATATACAACCATCAGAAACAGTAGAATTAACAATTGAATTTAATGATTATAGATATCTAGAAGATGGAAAAGTAAAATTAGATATAAAAATTGGTGAAAATATAAATTGGAATGCATTAAATGGTTGTTTCTTTGGAAATACAAAACTTGGACCATCAATAGATACATTAGATGGAACAATACAATGGCCTACTGGAACAATATCAAGAGATGGTTACTTTAAATTAGAAACAACATGTACAGTTCCATTCCTAACTCAAGGAAATTATGAATTAACAGTAGTACCGATTATATATTGATTTATTATTTTTTTTAAAAAAATAAATATTATTTTAAATTCAAAATAAAAATTATAAAACTATTTTTGTATCTTCCCAAACAGCAACATTAGAATTTGATTCTTCTTTTAATGGTGGGAATTTTTGAATAGCTTCAGCTTCAATAAGACTTTTTAATGCCATTTCTATTTTAAATTCTGATATATTTTTAATCCATCTTTGTGTAAATGGAAGTCCTTGAAATTCATTTATAGACATTTGTAAAATTTTCCTAGCTTCTGGCATTCTTACTGGTCTATCTTCTATAAATTGGTAAATTGATGTAGGTTCGGATTCTATTACCCAACCATTTCCATTTGTTGTAAAAACTTCAATAGCCATTGGTGTTCCAGATTCAATTATTGTTTGATCATTTGTTTTACAGTTTGGAATTGAAGGAGATTCATGTTGGTTATATTGAGACATACTATGTCCTGATAAATTTTTTACAGTATTAAATCCACTAACAGTAACAATATCTTCTATAATTTCTGAAACTTCACAACATTTTATTCCTGGTTTCATTGCTTTCAATGCTTCAAGTGTAGCTTTTTTTGAAGATTCAATCATTTCATGATTTTTTTCTCCAACACAAATAGTAAATGCTCTATCTGAAATATAACCATCTATATGACATCCAATATCTACTTTTACTAAATCTCCTTCTTTTAGAATTGTTGTATCATTTATTCTTGGTGTTACATGAGCTGCAATTTCATTTATTGAAAAATTTACAGGCCAAGAAGGTTTAGCACCTTTATCAATAATCATTTTTTCTATTTTTTCAGCCATTTCTAAAGTTTTTACATTAGGTTTAACTAATGTTTCTGCAAATTCTAAAACATCATCAGATATATCATGAGCTTTCTTATATTTTTTTAATATTTCTTCTTCCATAAAAAATATTTAATATTAATTTACTTAAATTATACCATTTTAAAAAAAATGTATTTATATGTTTAAAAATTCTAATTTCGTTATGAAAAAATACTTGCCTATAATAATTCCAATAATTATTATAGCTGCTGGAATTGGAGGATATTATTTGTATGATAATTATTATCCAAATATAGAACAACCTATAGAAAATAATATTCAAGAAGCAGGATTTAGTGGTTTATACATAGCAGAAAAAATTTATGATTATATACAAACTCAAAGAAATTTAGATGGTTTCTATAAATATGCTTCTAATTGTGAAGAAGGTTGTGTTTTTTATGAATCAGTTTTTAACAATGCAAATACCTGGCCAACTTATGCATCAGTTGGAATGTATCAAGCAACAAAAGATGATAAATTTTTAATTGATGCTCGTAGAGATGCTGATAGATTACTTGCATGGTGTGATGAAGATCCAACAGAATGTATAAGAGTAACATATCAAGTAAATGCTCTTGGTAAAGAAACAGGAGATAAAAAATATATAGATTTTGTCGTAAAAGAAGCAGATGTTTTTCTTGATCCTGAAAATTCTGAAATTATTCAAACCGATGTTGTAATGCTTAAAGGAATAGATTCTATACAATTAGCTCAAGCTTATGATATTACTAATAATAAAAAATATCTTGATGCTTCTTTAAATAAATTATCTGAATCAGAAAATTTACTTGTTGATGAAAAAACAGTTTATGGATATAATAATAATTTATTCAGAAATTATGCATGTTGGCCTAATCTTGCTAAATTAGAATTATATAAATCAACAGAAGATTCAAAATATTTAATGGATGTAATTAATTTTGCTGATGGAATTAATTTACCAAATAATATACATCAATTATGGTTTATGAGTGATATACAACCATGTATAGATTTACATATTCAATTATATCAAATTACTAATGATGATAAATATTTAGAAGGTTCACAGAAAATGGTAGAAACAATATTATTAACTTATTGGGATGATATAGATAATCCTAAATTATCAGGAAGTAATGCAATAAAATCTACAATAGATCAAGATTGGACTTCAATAACAGATTCATCTTATATGATTTATTTACTTTCACAAATACAAAATGAGAGGTTTGATGTTTAGATGAAAAATATCTTAATGATTTTAATTACAGCTTCATTATTTATTGGAGCATTTACAGTTACAATTAATTTTGTAAATGATTTGGTTGAAGCACATGAAGGACAACAATGTACATATTATCATCCAGATAACGGATGTAGTAATGCTGATATAATTAGTTGTAATAGTATTATTTGTCATGATTCATCAAGTTGTGATGATGGGGATGTAAGTACATACGATATTTGTAATAATAAAGATACAGAAAATTCTTATTGTTCTTATTTTTCTTGTTCTGGTGGTTTTGTTGATTTGAATGATAATTCTATTGATGCCTGTGAAATTGATTTACATAATAATTTAAATGTAAATCCAAATTCAGGTGAATCTAATAGAAGTACATTTCATAATATTAATATTATACTTGAAATAAATTATAGAGATGCAATTCAAATATCAACACCAGAAGAATTTGATAATATAAGAAATAATCTAGAAGGAAATTATACTCTAACTAATGATATAGACTTATCATCTTATTCTAATTGGGAACCAATAAATTATTTTAATGGTATTCTAAATGGAAATAATTATAAAATAACTAATTTGAATATAGATAAATCTACATCTTATATAGGATTATTTGGTCGTGGAGGAGGAACAATAGTAAATTTAGGAATAGAAGATAGTAATTTTATTAATTCTGGTTCTCATACAGGTAT
>JABABT010000020.1 GCA_014238095.1 Candidatus Aenigmatarchaeota archaeon | reverse complement strand
CCCAATTTTACCAGATAATAAATTAATATCTTTACCAATTCCATCAGAAAATAAAACAAAATATTCTGATTTAAAAATAAATGAAAATAAATCTTATTTTGATTTAATGAAAGATTTAAAATCAAAAATAAAATACAATAATAAAAAATTCAAATTAACAAAAGATACAAAATGTCATCTAGATCCAGATATACGTAAAAATACTTTAATAAGAGATAAAAATTGGAGAGGATGTTTCGGTCAAATTAATCATTCACAATCACATTTACTTAATGAAAAAGTTGGAATAGGAGATTTATTTTTATTTTTTGGATGGTTTAGACAAACAATTTTAAAAAATGGAAAGTTATTTTTCCCAAAAAATTCTCCTAATTTACATATTATTTTTGGATATCTTCAAATAGGAGATATAATTAAAACAAAAGATAATGTCAATATACCTAAATGGATGAGATATCATCCACATATATCAAGTATTAAACACATCATCAACAAAACAAACACAATTTATGTTGCAAGAAAAAATCTAACATGGGATAATAAATTACCAGGAGCAAGTAATTTTATATTTAATAAAAAACTTATTTTAACAAAACATGGTTTCACTAGATCTAAATGGAATTTACCTAATTTCTTTAAAAAAGCAAAAATAAGCAGACACTCTAAAAATTCTTGGAAACCAGAAGGATATTTCAAATCAGTTGATATTGGACAAGAATTTGTAATTCAAGATGATAAAAATGTTGAAAATTGGGCTAAATCTTTAATCAATAATATTGAAATTTAATTGTATTCATAGTTGGTCTAAAGAATAATAAGTAATAATTCAATTTAATGCTTATATGTAATAAACATTAACATATTTTATGGAAAATAAAATAACAGTATTTGAAAGAAGAGAAATAGTAAAAAAACTTTTACCAAGAATAAAATTTAAAATTATTAAAAAATCAACTGTTATAAAATTCTTAAATGATAACGGAATATATGCAACAAAAAAAACATTAGAAAATGATATAAATTTTCTTGAAACCCAAACACGAATGAAAATATCACAAGATACTTTAATTAATGAGATTATAAATCGAAAGGAAGAATATGATATGGAGTTACAAATTCAATTGAAACAACTAAAAATAGATTTAGCTAAAAGTACCAAAATTCATGAATCCTCAATTATTCGTAAAGATATTCAAAATATTCATCTCCAACTTCTAAGAAATCAAAATATTTACAATAATTATATAATAACTTTAAATGAAAAAATGAAAGGAAGTTTAGAAGATGTGACTCAAGAAGAAATTGAAGTATTAAGAAGAACCAAAAAAATATTTGAAAGTGGAGAACATACATTACTAACTCCAGAACAAATAGAAAGGAGAAAGAAAATATGAATGAAATATCTATATATTGTAAATCAATAAAAATTTACTATTTTTTACCTTTATGAAGAACCTATTATGACCCTAATTGAACCATAATTGAACCATAATTGAACCATAATTGAACCATAATTGAACCATAATTGAACCATAATTGAACCATAATTGAACCAT
>JABABT010000019.1 GCA_014238095.1 Candidatus Aenigmatarchaeota archaeon | reverse complement strand
GTAGAAGAACATTTTGTCTGTTTCACCAACATTTGTTGTTGAAAATGAATCTTCTTCTCCATTTCCTTCAAACAATATTCCTCTATATTTTATATCTGTTGCTGAAGAATCTAGACTTGTGTAAACACTTTCACGTGATGGTTCAATTGTATATTTCACTGAATCTGAACTTACAATTCCATCTAAACTAATACGTGCAAATCCTGCAGGTAAGTCAAATACATTATTATCTGAACCTACTCTAGGTGGATTATCATCTATATCAGTTAAGCCTTGATCAAATGTTACTCCTAAGACTACACTTTCTTTAGCGATTTGATCTAAACCAGATATTTCCCATTCCCAATCAGCGTCTGAAACATCACATCCGTCGGATTTCCATGCTGTTCCACATGGGATTATGAAATCGTCTCCATTATTGTATGTTTCTTCTGCTTGGTAATTTGTTGCTGATGTACCTATTACAATTTCTGTTATATCTGCATCAGTTCCGTCATCATTTGAAACTGAAACTACTTTAATTTCAACTCCATTGATTGTTTTTGATGCTCCAGCTCTAATTGTATTTGCTACTCCATCAACTTCAATTCTTGATTCGTCTGAACTAGCAGCTCTTACGAATTCAATTATTTTACCATCTTCTGTTTGGTATGTATCTCCACCTTCTAATTCTACACGTTCACCAACTTCTACTGTAATTGATGAAGATTCTGCATTTATTATTCTCAAATCTCTACCTAGGAAATTTATTTCCAATGGATCTGTTGCGGATGATATACCAGATATAAGACTATCTTGATCTTGGTCATCATCTAATACGAAAAGATATTTTATTGAGTCTGAAGGGACATCCAATACTATATCATCCATGTAATCTTGATTTCTTTGACTAGATGTTAAAGCTGTTCTTAATTGGATTATGTCTCCTTGTGCTGCTGTTTGTAAGTATATTTCTTCGTGATAATCATATTCTTCATTATCACCATCTGAATTATATACTGTAATTTTAGAATCAGCTAAAGATGGTAAATCTTTATCATTCAAAAGATTTCCGAAATTTATAGCTGCACCAAAACTTGATTCTATTCCTACTTCTTCTGTTGTTCCACCAACTGATGATACTACTGTTCCACCTGATGATGTTGCAACTTGATTGTAAGATAGTTGAGATAATCCTGCGATTATGTCACCTGCTCCTACTACGTCACTTGGTTGAGAATCTGCACCAACTACTACGAAAGCGTCTAATTGACCATTTGTTCCCAAAAAGTCAGGATATTCACTTAAAGAAGTTTGTGCGAATGCTCCACCTGCTAAGGTTGCACCAGCCATTACGGTTGATAAACCTGTTGCTAAATATTTTTTAATTTGCATTTTAATTTCCTCCTTTTTTTGTGCTATATTTCACTACCAATGTAGATACTATACAGCTACTATTCCTTAAACTGAGTTTAGTAAGTATAGTATATAAATATTTTACCATAACTGTTTCTATAGATGATTTTAAAATAATTAAAATCTTTAAATTGTTTTTAAAGAGCTAATAATAACCTTTAATTGTTTCTAGAGCTTTTTTAACCCTTATAATTATATTATAAGTCTTTAGAAACCTTTAAAATCTAAATATAAATTTCAAAAGATTTTAACATAAATATGACTGTTTTTACATATTTTTATCTAAAAACTTCACAATATTTGTCCTTCCATGTCTTTCTACACTAATAAATTTCATTTCTTGAAGTTTCTTAACAACTTTACTAACTTTTGCCTTACTAATATTTGTTTTTTTAGCTATTTCTTGTTGATTTATACCCTCATTAGATTCTTGAATTGTTGATAATATATTCCTTTCATAATCATCTAATATTGATAATGATTCTTTATAATTAATTTTTGTTTTCTTTATCTTCTTAACCTTCTCTTTTAGCTTATTTATGTAATAATATTTCTTCTCTAATTCTTGCTCTTTCTTTTTATTTTCTTCTTCTGCTTCTTTCTTCTCTTCTACTGCTTTCTTTTCTAATATTTTGAGTTTTTCATTCTCTTTTTCTAATCTTACAGTTCGTTTCTGATTTAAAGTTTTTATTAAAATAATAGCACCTAGTCCTGTAAGTACTATTAATACAAAAATAGATGTTACATATATAGGATTTGTAAGAATACCTGAATCTATTTTAATACCAGACTCATAAAATATCTGAAAATTAAGTAAATTATCATCAAAATTTTGAATTCTCCAAATAAATGTAATCTTTCTACCATCTGTTGAGGTTGAATTTGTGAAAGGTATTGTAGATCCTCCTGGAATATCATTGTTTAAAACCATTCCTTCTGGTAACCTTATAGCTACTAATACATTTTCAGAAGGGATTTTGATATTAAAATCTCCAGAAAAGGCAAAACCATTATGTGTATTTTTTACATATTCTAGACTATTATATTTTATAGTCAATGTTTTCTTGTTTTCATTTAATGGTATTTCACAAGAAATTAAAGTAATTTCTGATAATTTATTATTACATAAAACTTGACCTGCATTTGAAGTTATATTCAAATCAGAAACCTTAATAGGTAAAACTGATTCAAAATATTTAATTGGTTCTGAAAATATTAGAACTAATTTAACATTTGTTATACCAGATTTTTGAATATCGGCTTCAATAGCATAATTATTCAAATTTTGAGCATTTACTGGTAAAATTAATATCAAAAAAGAGAATATAAAAAATGAAATTAATAGATATTTTTGCATTATTATAGATTTATTTAACATTACTTATAACTATACCACCAGCACCACCATCAGCATACTTATGCATAATTTCAGCAACAGCATTTATCATATTCTGAGCTTCTGTTAAATTTAATTCAAAATTTTTAGGTTCAATAATTTCAACTGATGATGGACCATAAAATATTATAGAATAAAGAAGATATTCATATGAACGAACAACAACATCTATTTCAGCTATTTTAGAATAAGCAACTTTTATATCTCTTTTTGGATTATCAACTTTTATTGTTTCTCCAAGTTTCTCATTAATAATATATATATTTTCCATTTTGTTAAAATGATTTAAATGATTTCTTAATGATTCTTCTGTAACCTTCTCATTAATGGCTAAAACTTCAAAAAACATTTTTGCATGTAACCACCCTTTATTCAATTTTTCTTTTAATAAAAGGTCGTTCATTAAAGAACTACATCCATTCTTACTCCACAATGTGGACATCTATCTTTATCAAGTATATTAGATTTCAAATTACCACTAATTCTTTGCATAACCATTTCTCTACAATTAAAGCAAAAAGTATTTTCGTTCTTATGAGGTTCAATTGTATTTCCTATATAAGCATATCTTATTCCTGCTCTTTCTACCATATCAAAACATTCTTCAAGTTTTGATGTTGATGTAAAAGGTAAATCTGAAAACTCATTATTTGGATGAAATTGTAATAGATGGAATGGTACTGTTGGATCAACATCTGCAACTACTCGTTCTGCTAATTCTCTACATTTTTGTACATCATCACCAATTTGTGGAATGATTGTATTTGTAATTTCAACATGAACTCTTTGTTTTCTTAACTGTTTTATTGCAGCAAAAATTGGATCTGTATTTTTCAATAAATGATGATTAGCCATAAAATTTGGATCTCCACTAGCCTTGAAATTTATTACAACCGCATCAATATATTTTGCGATAATTTTAATTGCATCAGTGTTTATTATTCCATTTGTTGAGAAAACATTTTTAATACTACTTCTATGTGCATATCTGGCTGTTTGTTTTATGTATTCAAAAAATAATGTTGGTTCATTATAAGTATAACTAATAACCTCTGCTTTTTTATTTTCTGCTTCTTTTACAGTTTGTTCCATTGTAAATTTCTTTGTAATTCTAGGTAATCTATCATGTTCAATTTTCCATTCTGAATTAGAATCACCTGAAATTGACAATGATTTTGCTCCAGGTAAGAAATGGAATAAAGGTCTTCTTTCTACATTATCAACAACCATTGCTTTTACATTTTTATTAGATGTATAAAGTTTATTATTAAAATTTTTTCTAACACCACAAATTCCTGCTTTATCTTTTGCAATAAAACATTTAAATGCGCATAGATTACATCTAACTCCATTTCTTTCTTTATTCCAAACTTGAGCCTCATTATAAAATTTATTTAAATCGGTTTTAGAAATACTATTTGTGACTTCTTTTTTAGATTTTGGTTTAATTGATGAATTTTTGCTTTTTGTTTTTGAAACCATAAAAATACCTAATTTAATATCTTATACTTAATGATTACATATTATTATATTTGTGTATTTTTTTGATTAAAAAATTGGAATAAAATGTAAAATTTATGATGATTGGTGTTTTTATATAACAGTTTTTAATTTATTATATGGATATAGTAATTGAAATTGAAAAATCAAATGTTCAAAAGATTAGAGACATTTTAAATAAAGATAATGAAACAACAAAAGCTAGTATTACATTCAAAGATGGCTCAATAATTGGAAAAGAAAATAATTTTTGTAAAATTTCTGGAACTGAAGAAATTTGTAAAAAGTCTATCGAAATTACAAAAGAAATAGCAAAAAAAGTAGATGATGAAACAAGTAAAAAATTTATCCAAAAATTGAAAGAAGAAGAAGAAAAAGCTTCTGAAGGTATGGGAGGTATATTTGGATAATTTAGCACCAGTCGTCTAGTCTGGTAGGACGTAAGCTTGCCAAGTTTAAAGCCCGGGTTCAAATCCCGGCTGGTGCATTTTTGATTATATTAGAACGATGAACTATAACACTTATAGTATTTAAAAACCGAATAAATTTAGATAAAAATGGAATCTTTTCAAAATACAAATAGAAATTCTATTCATAAAGACATAGAAGATATAAAAAAAATTGTGAATACTAGTGGTGTAGAAAATATGGGACTTATAAGATCCCAAATAAGAGATAATCAAATACAAACAAATTTGAAAAATGATTCAAGAGGTAGAATTGAATTAGAAGAGATAAACACATCTGAATCAGCACCATTATTTATCAAAATAAATCATTATAAAAATTTACTTTCATCTGTAAATTATTTGAAAACTTCTATGGAAGTTGTTGGTAATTCTTTTACAATATTAGAAGAGATTGAAAAGTTACGTAGTCAAACATTTAATGTGATAAATGATACAATTTCAAAAATTGATGAAAAATTAAAGAAATTGGATAATGAAATTACAAAACCATCTGGTCAAAATATTGGTAATATTAAACCAAAAGAAATTCAAAATACATCAAATGAAAAAAAAGATAAAGAATCCTATGATAAAATGAGTAATGTAGAAAATTCTGTTTTTGAATTAAAAGATCAAATACAAAATTTGAAAACAGAATTGAAAAGAATTTGAAATTCACAAATTTTTTATTCTTACTATAATAATTATTTCTCGCAGAAGTCGCATAGTCTGGCAATTGCGCCGCGCTCAAGATTAAAATATTGAGCATTGACACAATATGATATAAGAAACGCGGTGGGTTAGTCCCTTCGTGGGTTCGAATCCCACCTTCTGCACATTTTAAAAAGATTTATTAAGTAAAATACTAAATTTGTTGAATGAGTCAAAGTGCAGTAGTTGCAATTTCTTCAGGATTTATAATGAATGGAATACTTACTTGGATATTCCCAGAAGGAAATTATTCTTTTATTTGGATTATTTCAGGTTTAGTTGCTCTCTTTATAGGAGCTTTAACTATAAAATTTGGTGATAAGAAAATAAAATTTAATAAAAAGAAATTATTTTCTTTCAACTAAAACTTCATATGAGATAAATAATGTTCCTATCAATATAAATATCCAACCAATCATTTCTAATATAATACTTATTAAAGAAATTTCTCCAAAAAAATATTTTAAATTAGTTGATAATTTTGTTACACCTAAAAATAGAAATATTATACCAGATAAAGCAATCCAAGAAAATCCTATTTTTGCCCTTAATCTAAATTTACTAATTTCTGCTAATGTAATTATTAAAAATATTGCTATTGAGACTCCAATAAATCCTTCTAATAAAAATACCATAAATAAAAATTTGAAACTATTTTAATAAACTTTGTGTTAATTAAAAATAAATGTAATTTTTAATAAAAATAATAATCTTAAAAATTTACTTATTCTTATATTATTTGATTATATGGATAATTGGGATAAAAGAGAAAAAAATGTAGACAATACATTAGAAAGTACAGATAATGCAAAAAAATTATTGAAATTATTAGGATATGAAATTCAAAATGAAATAAATTATGATGAGAAAAATGTTGTTGATACAATTAAAAAATATATTGAAAATCCAAAAATTAATAAATATAATTTAAATCATAAAGAAATAATTATTTCTGAAAATAGAAAAATAGAAAAAATTCCTCATTTATGGAAAATAATAAAATATGAAAATAAATATCCAGATGAAGATTGGGTTATAAGATATGATAATAAAATATACTATTCAGGTGGTGTAATGGATTTTGAAGAATATAAAAATAAACATATACATTGTTTATTGTTTACAATAGAAGCTCCTCATTTAAAATTTGATAAATTTTATGAAAAAGAATTTAGAAAAAATCAAAGAAAAAAAGAAAATGTTTCTATAGAACAAATTAAAAATTATGAAGAACGAATTGAAAAATATGAAAATAGTTTATATGAAATGAAAGAAGAATTTTTGAAAGAAATAAATAAAAAACTAAAAGATAATTAATATTTTTTCTTTTTCATATATCTAACCATAGTTCCAAAAGATGAAACTGCTCTTCTAGGTGTTGGATATACTGGAATTCCTTTACCTTCAATAATTTTGGATATTTTAGATGTGAACTTTCCACCAGATGCACAACATAATACAGGTTTTCCAGATTTTTTCATATCTAATATAATTTTTATAATACTTTCATCCAAAGTTGGAACTTGAAAAAGTGTAATAATTATTGCTCCATCATAATTTGAAATTGAATTATTAAAGACTATATTATACATTGAAGCGTCGGAATCAGCAGTTAAATCTACTGGGTTACGTAAACTTGCATTTGGTCTTATTTTATTTTTTATTTTCATAATTGTTGATTTTGATAATGGTTTTAAATTTAAATTTTGTCTTTCAGCTTCATCAGCTGCAAGAACACCAAAACCACCACCATTTGTTATTATGAGTAAATTATTTCCTTTAGGTAATGGTTGTAATGAAAATGCCTTAATAAAATCAATTAATTCTTCCCAATCAAGTGCTTCTATTCCTCCAAATTGATTAAAAACTGTTGAATATATTTTACTAGAACCTGCAAGTGATCCTGTATGACTTGAAGCTGCAATAGATCCTGATTTTGTTTTTCCAGATTTTAAAAATATAATAGGTTTTTTCTTTGAAACTTTATTTAAAGTTTCTATGAATTTTTTACCAGATGATTTAATACCTTCCATATAAACAGCAATTACTTTTGTTTCTTTATCATTTCCTAAATATTCTAATAAATCAGATTCATTAATATCTATAGCATTTCCATATGAAACAAATTTAGATATTCCTATTCCTTCTTCAGCTAACCAATCAATTATTGTAGAAGCTACAGCACCTGATTGAGATATAAAAGCTATATTACCTTTTTTTGGTCTATTCATTCTATCTTTAGGTAAGAAAACTGTATCAACATTTGTTGATGGATTATATACACCAACAACATTTGGTCCAATTATACGAGTATTTGTTCCTGAAATTGTTTTCTTTATTTTATCTTCTAATTTCTTTCCTTCTAATCCAATTTCAGAAAATCCTGCTGTTATAATAACTATGGAAGGAACTTTTTTATTTACACATTCTTCAACTATTTGAGGTACAAATTTTGCAGGTACTGAAATAATAACTAAATCAATTGAATCCTTAATTTTACTTATAGATGAATAAGGAATTTTTCCAAAAATAGGATTTGGTTTTGAATTTACGAAAAAAACATTTCCATTATAATCTTTGCTAAAATTCTCTGCTATTACATAACCTACTTTTCCTGGTTTATTACTTGCACCAACTATAGCCACAGATTTTGGATTAAAAAACTTATTAAACATAAAATATATTGGTGTACATATTAAAAATATTATATGGAAAACTGGATTAATAGACTTATAGCAGATAGACATAAAAATTTACCAAAAACTGAATTTCAAAATATAATGAAAATAGCTGCAGAAAATAAGGAAGTTATTTCTTTAGGTCCTGGAGAACCGGATTTTAATACACCTGAACCAATAAAAGAAGCTGTTAAAAAAGCCATAGATGAAAATAAAACTCATTATTCAACTACAGGAGGTTCTCAAGAATTACGTGAACTTATTTCGAAAAAATTAAAAAAGGAAAATAATATTGAAGCAAATCCAGATGAAGAAATTTGTGTTACAACTGGTTCAACTGAAGGATTATTTCTAATTTCTAGTATTTTAATAGAACCTAAAGATGAAATAATTATACCAAATCCAGGTTATATGAATTATAATCCTACAACTTCATTTTTTAGAGGAATTCCTATAGAAATGAATATGTTAAATGAAAATGGTTTTGGTGCTGAAATTGAAGAAATTAAGAAAAAAATTACTGAAAAAACTCATGTTCTAATTATTAATACACCATCAAATCCTACTGGTAATGTAATGAAGAAAAAAGAACTTGAAGAAATTGCTGATATTGTTAATGATAATAATAATACTATTATATTTTCTGATGAAGCTTACGAAAAATTAGTTTATAATGATAATAAACATATTAGTATAGCGAGCTTAAATGGAATGGAAAATAAAGTAATGACTTTTCAATCGTTTTCAAAATCATTTGCTATGGCTGGTTTTAGGGTTGGTTATGTTTCTGGTTCTAAAGAAGTAATTAAAACTATGAAAAGAATAAGAATTTATTCTACATTAACAAATTCTAATTTTTCTGAATATGCTGCTATTGAGGCATTGAAAACTGGAAATAGTTATTCAGAAAAAATGAAAATTGAATATGAACGTAGAGGTAAAATGTTACATAAAAGATTGAATTCAATTGGAATGTTTGAATGTAATAAACCTGAAGGAGCATTTTATATGTTTCCTAATATTAGAAAATTTAAAACAAATTCAGTTAATTTATCTAATAGAATTCTTAATGAAGCTAAAGTTTTAGTTGTTCCTGGAACTGAATTTGGAAAATATGGTGAAAATCATATTAGAATGAGTTATGCAACTTCTTATGAAAAAATTGAAGAAGCAATGGATCGTTTAGAAAAATGGGTTACTAATTTTAAATAAACCATTAATATAGATAACTTTAAATTTTGTTTTTAATATAATAATTTTGCAGAAGACCTCCAATGCAGGGCTAGACTCCCTGTTTTTCCGCAAGTAGTCTTTATGGCGGGTTGTAGTTAAAAGAAGGTATTTAAGCTGTAAATTAGTCTAGGCTTCCTACTGAGAAGTCTCGTCTTATAGGGCTGATTATACAGTGAATTCGACGAGGCTGGGAACAGAGCAGTCGTAAACTGTTGTAGTTGGTGCTTGTAAACAAACGGGATGGAGAAAGATGTTCTAGGTTTACTAGTTTATTGTTCATTTATCAACTTTTAACATGTCTTCTGTGTATCTTTATGATATTAAAAATATTATTATAATAATGGAATTAATATCGGATTTCCAAATTCATAGTAGATTTAGTTATGCTACAAGTAAAAAAATTACTATAAAATCATTAGCTGAAAATGCTGAAATTAAAGGACTAAAACTAATGGGTACTGGAGATTTTACTCATCCAATATGGATTAAAGAATTGAAAAATAATATAAAACCTGTAGAAGATTCTAATTTATTCAAATTAAAAAACACATATTTTATGTTAACAGGAGAAATATCAACAATATATCAAGATGGTATAAAATGTAGAAAAGTGCATCATATGATACATGCACCTAGCTTTGATGTTGTTGAACAAATAACTGAAGTATTATCAAAATATGGTAAATTAAAAAGGGATGGGAGACCTATTGTGAAAATAAGTTCAGCACAATTTGTTGAAGAAATGATGGAAATTGATAAAAGAATTTTTATTTATCCTGCACATATTTGGACACCATGGTTTGGTGCTTTAGGTAGTAAGTCTGGTTATGATTCAATTGAAGAATGTTATAAAGATCAAACAAAACATATACATGCAATTGAGACTGGATTAAGTAGTGATCCTCCAATGAATTGGTGTGTAAGTTCTCTTGATAAATTTACATTATTATCATCTTCTGATGCTCATTCAGCAAATCCATTAAGAATAGGACGTGAAGCTAATGTTTTTGATTTGAAAAAAATAACATATAATGAAATACATAATGTAATAAAAAAGAAAGATAATAAAAAATTTAAATTTACAATTGAAGTTGATCCTAATTATGGGAAATATCATTATGATGGTTGTAGTAATTGTAATGTAAGTTCTAATCCAGAAGAAACCATTAAAAATGGAAATTTATGTCCTAATTGTGGAAAAGGAATGACTATAGGTGTTTTGAATAGAGTAAAAAAATTAACAGATAGGAAAGAAAATTATGTTCCAAAAAAATCAATAAATTTTAAAAGAGTTATACCACTTTATGAAATTATTGCATTTTCTTTAGGTGTTAAAAATCCAAACTCAAAAAAAGTTTCTTCAGAATATATGAAAATGATTCAGGAATTTGGAAATGAATTTAATATAATTTTCAATATTAAAAAAGAAAAATTAGATAAATTTAATATGAAAATTTCAAATTCTATAATGAAATTAAGAAAAGGGAAAGTTAAATTTAAAGCAGGATATGATGGAAAATATGGTGTACCAGTTTTTTAGAATTATAATTAAATTTTATTTAAATTAATTGTCTTAAAACTGTTATTGAATTTTGTGATTGAATTACATAATTGTATTCAAATCTTATATTTATTGATTTAGTTTCTTCTCCTTCATTGTCAATATTTGGAGTAACTTTACAATTGAATTTTTTAACATTATTACTTAATTTTAGTTCTGAAAAGTTATCTGATACTTCACAACCATCTGCTATAATTTTTATTTTATCTAAATCAGCAACAGGATTATCTGTATATGGTCTACCTCCACCAATATTTTGAACTTGGAAAGTTAATGTGAAAGGTCTGCTTGTTGTTCCAATTAATGGAATTGATCCTAATGGTGTAATTGTAATAGGTCCATTTGTAATTTGAGTTTGAGGAGATGGTGATGTTTGAACGTTTTGATTTTTAATATTTGGATTATCTCTACCTAATATTTGAAGTATAACATCAGCTTCACTAATATAAGAATAATCAACTCTTACTGTTACTGGATATGTTATATCAGTTCTTTTTTCAATAGATGTAGCTTCCCATTCTTGTGTTGTTTCTCCACCAAGTATACCTCTTACTGAATCTGCAGCAGAAAGAGTTTTTTCACCTTCTAATTGAGATGTAACTGAACTCCAAGAATTTTGATCTGAAAGTCCATATATTTTATAATCAATTGATGTTGCATCAAATCCACCATTATTTTCTACTTCTAAAGTTAGTATAGTAGTATCTCCACCTTCAATAGATAAAGGTGAAATATCAAAACTTTTAATTATAACTCCTGCTGTTCCTGAACCAACTCCAATTAAAGTAGAAGATGATCCACCAGGAAATGATATTGGAATAGAACTTGAGTTTCCTGAAAATAATATAAATCCAATAACAGCTGCTATTACTAAAATTACAACAATTGCTCCTGTCGATCCATTCATTGTTCCTATAAAATTATTTTTCATATTTACCTAAATATTATTGGGTAGAAATGAATTTAAATGTGACATTTTTTGGATTTTTTAGAAATTATTTCTTTGTCTTGTATGAGGAGAAATTTCTGAATCATTTATAGAATTTGGAAATTCTAAATCAGATTGTAAAATTTCCTCTATTTCATTTTCTGAATTTACTATATTAGAATTTTCTATATTGGAATTTACTATATTAGAATTTATTCCAATTTCAGTTGCTTCTTTTGGATTTATAATAAATTTATCAGTAAATGAAATTTTATAATTATATTCATATTTTACTTTAATATTTCCAAGTGTGAAATCGTCTACTGATTTAGGTTCATATGTACAAATAATTTGAAATGGTATATCAATTTTATTTATATCTTCCTTTATTGTTCCAGAATCATTTAATTTATCACAGAAAATGTATTCTAAATTACTTGTGATTATATTTATTTGATTTTCTTTAAATGTAATTGGATTAATTACTCCACCAAATGAATTTCCTAAATTATTAAATGAATAAGTAATTTTTATAGGTATTTCATTAATAGCAAATATTTCTGTAGTATCACCAGTACTTCTTGGTGAAGGTGGTATAATATTAACTCCAATAGGTCCATTTGATTGATGTCCTAAGGAAAATTTCTGTCCTTGTGGTAATGTGTTTCTATTATTTAAAATTGGTATGGATGCTTCTCTTTCACCTATATACGGAAATGATATTGAATATCTTACATCAACTGGTGTTATTTGGGTTATACCTTCTTCACGTGTTAAAGCAGTAAGAGAAATAATTACATTAACATCTTCACCTTCTAAAATTTCCAAATTACTACAAGATAGATTATTACAAGTTATATCAGAATTGAATCCTGTTGTTGGATTAAGTTCAATATTCACACCTTTAATTGTTCCAGCATTACCAACATTTGTTAAAACAAATTCTATATTTGATGATTGTCCAGAAAATGGTGAATTATCAGAAATAAATTTATTTGAAATTTTTATTATTTCATTATTATATAAAATTAAAGGTGTTCCTGATTCAAATTGAAAAGAAGAAGGTATTCCACCTGTTGAATAAATATATGCAAAACCTCCTATAGCCAAAATAAAAATAATTATTATAATTGGGTTGGAACTAGCTTTCATATTAAATTCTCCTTGTTTAAATTATTCCTGTAAATATTATCAATTTAGCGTCTTTTATCTCATATTTTGCCTTCTCATTAAATTCGAATTCAATAATATTATTTTCTAATAATTTAATAGGTTTTTCTAAAATATCATATTCGAAAATGTTATTGAATGTAGTTAATGATGGATTTCTAGAATGAATTGTTTGATTATTTAATTTTATTTTAAGTTCTGTACTTGTATTATCTTCAAGATCATAATTTTGAATTTGATAGGTTATTTGTACTTTACTTAATTTATTTAAATATTTTTTATCTAATTCAAAATTGAATATTGATTCTTCTGTGTTTCCTTCTAATATCAAATTTACTGATATATTACGAGTATCATAAAGATTTTGTGTCCAAAATAATAAACCTGGACTTGTTGTAGTAATTTCAATATTATTTAATTGTTGTAAGTTACTAATATCTAATGGAATATTAACTGCACCAGCTCCAACATTTTCATTAAATATTTCAATACCATTTTGTAATACAATAATTGAACCAAAGTTTTCTTTTGTATAAACTACAAATTTAATATTAGCTTCCTTAATTGTTTTTAATTGATTAGATTCGATTCTTAAATTATCTAAAATTAATTTATTATCTAATAAATGATTATTTTTTATAACATAATTTTCTAATTCTACAAGAGTTTTTGTTTCATTCAAATATTCAACATCGAAATTAGAAAGATCAATTATTTGAGAATCAAATTGATATGTTTCTGGAATATTTATACTAACTTTTAATTCTGTTTTCCCTTCTTTACTTCTTACAATAATAGTTCCATTATATATTCCTGTTTTTACATTATTTGGAACATCAACATTTACATTAACTGTTACACCTTCTCTTGTAAGTCCAAATTTTGAATTGGAAAGATAAATCCAATTTGAAATAGTACCAGTAGTTGATATATTTACTTCAGAAATTTTTGGAGCTATTTTAAAATTAAAATCTGCAGAAGCTCCTGGATATAATGTTAAAGTAACTTCATTCGGATCAGTTGAAGGTGGAAATTCTCCTGGTGTAGATAAAGCAATAGCAGTTATACCAAGAAATATTACTGCTCCTAAAAGGATTAAAGTGAACTCATCAAATTTCATTGGTGATTGTCCTTTCATATAATTTTTCATAATATTACCTTAAAATAATCTATTTTATACAAATATATTATTGAAGAATCCAGCTAAAAATTCTAAAAATCTTATTGATTTGTTAAACTTGGGTTGATTATCTATAATTTGTTCTTGTGTATTTTTTTCTGAATTTATAATACTATCATTACTTGTTATTATTTGATTCAAACATTGACCATTTGAACATCCAAATGGACAAAATTCAATATCAGATGTACTACTATCAGAATAAATTATTTGTCTAATATTTCCTAAACATGAATATTCTTGATTTTGAATTTCATTTTGATATTGAATTTGTGATGATAATAAATTTGTGTTATTTGATACTAAATTTGTATTGTTTAATACTAAATTTCCTATGTTTTTTGCTTCTAAAGAATTTTCATAAACATTAAATAAATCTGATTCTACATAATCAATTTCATTTTCAAAAGTAATTTCTGCTTTAGTTTTATATTTTCCTGAATCTCTTGCTATACCAGTACAAGTTATTGATTCTGACTCTCCTTTATCCACTGTTAATATTGAATCTCCACAATTCAAATCAGAACATTCACTACCTTTACAAAGATATGCATCTAAATTAATTCTAACATCAACTTCTCCATTATTATCAGCAAAAAATCTAGAAGTTATTAATTCTCCAACAATTGTATCACCAGGATTTCCACTTGTGAAATCTATACTCAAATTATCTACATTCTGTTTTATTTTCAATGTTTCAATTTTTTCATCTTCATTTGTTGAATCACATGTTGGTGTTGCTAATACTTTTACATCTATATTATCATTAAATGTCTCTGTAAATATTTTATTATTGAATTTTATTGTTGATCTTGAATTTGCTGAAAAATATTCTGTTACTGAATCAATGAGGTTTCCATTTGTGAAAAGTTCAATAACTACATCATTTCCTGTATTTCCACTTAATGATATATCAGCATATACATTAACATCATCATTATTAGAAAATTCTGTTGCAAAATCAATAGCATTTTTTTCTTTAAATTTTATATTACTTACATCAATATTACATATTTTATTTAGATTTCTAACATTAATTATAACATCTTCACTTCTTGAAATACCATTATATTCAGCTAAAATATCAATTTCAAATGAAGTGTCTGAAAAACTGGAAGGTATTGATACTTTCATTGTAGATGTTTGTGAATTTTGTGGGATTAAATTAAAAGTTGATGGAGAAAATGTAATTCCAACATTCATTTCTGAGTTTGATGTTAATCTAAAATTATTTATAGGGCAATTATCATTATTTTCGTTTTTAACATTTATTATGAATGATGCTGAATTTCCTGGTTGAATATCTATACTATCTGGAGTTATTTTAATATCTGGTCTATCTACACAAGATTCAGCATTTACAATTGGTACCATTCCAAATAACATAATGATAGGAAAAATTCCCAATACTATTTTTACTATATTCATAAAAATAGGTTGAAATTTAGACTTAAACCCTTTTCTGTTGCTTCTTTAAACTTGTAATATATCCAGTAATTATATTGAAAAGTTTTTTTGATTTTATTTCAGCAAAATCTTTTACAGCAATTTTATTTTGTGTATAATCCTCTGAAAATTTATCTTCATTTCCTTCAAAAATTTCTTTTCCAACTCTTTTCACGAATGATGTTTTTATTCTTCCCATTTTTATTCCTCCTAAGGTGTTATCCTTTGTATATTATAATATGTTACATCTGACTCTTTATCAACTACTGCCCAAATGAAAGTTGCTCTAATATTATGAGCTAATCTAACAGCTCTAGATAATTCAGGTAAAGAAAATGCAGATTCTTCAGATACAGCATGTAATACCCATTTTGTATGTTCATGTTGTGTTTTAGGACCTCTTTTTAATCTTACACCACGTTCATAAACTCTAAAATGTGCCCCGAATTTAAAACCTGTTTTTACAAGATATCCTCTTTCTCTTAAATCACGAAAAACTGCCATTTGTGGATTGAATTCAGATATTTCTTGATTTCCAATTCTAATAAGATCTTCAGATTTTATGGTTATTTTTTTATCTTTTTTTTCAAATACTTTTAATTTTTCTTTTTCAATTAAATATATTGATTCAAAAAAATCAATTTCAATTCTTTTTGGATTATCAGAAGGTATTGGTTTACCATATCCATAATCATCATAAATTTGTAGAATATTATCTCCACTAACAATTACTCTATTTTTTACTAGTTCTCCTTCCCAAACTTTGTCAATCATAAAATTAGATAGCTAATCAATATTCATAAAGTTTTGGAGAGGAAAATAAATTAAAAGTGAGACGAGCGGGATTTGAACCCACAACACCTCGAGCTTCAGTCGAGTGCTCTCCCAGATTGAGCTACCGTCTCATTATTTTAAATTATATTTTTTTTCAATTTATATATAATGTAATATATGAATTATTTTATTCTTAATCTAAATTTTATTCCCCTATATAAAATATAGAAAAATACCTCAAAAAGAATTTTTAATCCACGTTTAAAATCACTCTTCCTTGAGTATTTTATTTTTACTGGTACTTGATATATTCTTATTTTATTTAATATCATTTCTGAAAGCATAAAATTTTCTAAAATATAACCACCATGCATTTTTTTTTCTAATATTTTTGCTGCTTTTTTATTTAATGCAATAAATCCACAATTTGTGTCTTTAAATTTTGTCCCGAAAAATATATTGAAAGTTGTTTTCCATATAAAATTACTAATTTTATGTCTCAAATATGGAATATTTTCAAAATTTCTATATCCCATAACAAAATCTGCTTTTCTTTTAATCAATGGTTCTAAAAGATTTTTTGATTCTTCTGGTAAAAATTGCATATCTCCATCAATTAAAACTAAAAAATCATAATTATAATTTTTTAAATATTTTAATCCTGTTTTTATTGATTCTGCTTTTCCTTTATTTTTATTATGATGTAATACTTTGCACTTTAATTTACTACATATAGATTTTGTTCCATCAGTTGATCCATCATTTATAATTATGGGAAATATTCCAACTAATTTAAGTTTTTTTATTGTTTCTCTTATATTTTTTTCTTCATTGAATACTGGAACAAGACCATAAACTTTCATAATGAAAATAATGGAATTATATATTAAAGAGTAGCGCCCCAGGGGGGATTTGAACCCACGACCTACCGGTTAACAGCCGGGTGCTCTACCGCTGAGCTACCAGGGCATAATAATCCTAGATTATTTATTTGCATTTTTTTATTATAAGTTTGTCTAAAATATTTAATTAAGAATATTTAATATATAAAACAATTAATTTAATGGAAAAAGGAAAATTTTGTCCAAAATGTGGGAAAAATACTGAAAATGTTTATGAAAATTTATGTATTGATTGTTTTAAGGATAAAATAAAATTACCTGATGATTTTCCAAGTAAAATGAAAATAAATAATTGTAAAATGTGTGGAGATGTTTTAATTGGTAAAAAGAAATTTCAAAATAATGAATCTGCTATTCAATATTTTCTACAAGAAATATTTAAGAAAAAAAAGATAGAATATAGTAGTTATAGAATTTCAAAAAATACAATTTTTCTTACTATAAAAATTAAGAATATAGAAGTTGAAAAAAATATAGATAAAAATATATCAATAACTTACAAAAGAGTAACTTGTTATTATTGTGGATTAAAAGTTGGAAATTATTGGAATGCTATAGTACAAATACGTTCTCCAAAAAATATTATTAAAGATGTTGTAAATGATGTAGAAAAAATTATTATAAAAAGAAATGAGAATGATAGATATTCATTTATATCAAAAATTGAAAAGAAACCAGAAGGAGTTGATTTATTTATTGGATCTAAAAGTGCCATTAGTTATATTGTTAAATATGTAAAATCAAAATACAATATAAAAACAAAATTATCTCGTACATTTTTTGGCCCAGTTCAGGGGAAAAAAGTTTATCGTGATACAATATTAATTTCAGTTGAGGGGAAAAAATGAGTAAAAAACAACCAGAAAATAGAGAAGAAATAGAAATTTCTAGAATTAAACTTCCAAAACCAGATGAACTTTATGGTGTTGTACTTCAATTAGTTGGTGGGGATAAAATGAAAGTAAGATGTCAAGATGAAAATGAAAGACTTTGTAGAATTCCTGGTAAACTAAGAAAAAGAGTATGGATAAGAGAAGGAGATCTTGTTGTAATTAAACCTTGGACCGTACAAGAAAAAGAACGTGCTGATATTGTATTCCGTTATACAAAAACTCAAGTAAGCTGGCTAAAAAGAAAAGGTAAATTAAAAATAGAGCTAGATTAAATGAAAGATTTTTTAATAATTCCTGAAGAAAAAATGGAAATCCTAAAAACGAGAAGATTTAATTATTTAAGAAAACTTCGAAATTTTATTGATGTAACATTTTCAATAGAAGATGAAATAGAAATTGAAGGTAAAAATTCTTTTGAAGTAATGCATACAAAAGAAATTATTAAAGCATTTAGTCGTGGTTTTAGTTGGGATGATTCATTATATTTAGTAAGTGAAGAATATTACCTTGAAATAATTAAAATATCAGATTTTGTTGGAAAATCTAAAAATAGATTAATCCAAATGAAAAGTAGAGTTATTGGTACTGAAGGTAAATCAAAAAATATAATTGAAAAATATACAAATTCAAAAATAGCTATAACAGGAAAAACTGTAAGTATAATTGGTAGATGGAATTCAATAAATATAGCAAAAAATGCAATTGAAATGATATTAAATGGTTCAAAACATGGAACTGTTTTTAAATATTTAGAAGATAATAAAATAATTTGAAAGGTTTATATTCAACATAAACCATTTTTATTGATAAAATAGGTTCTTAAATATGGTAAAAAATGATGCAGAAGATTTAGCAAAAAAAATGCGTGAAGTAAGTGTAGCTGAATTTTTTGAAAAGAATAGACATTTATTAGGTTATGAAAATCTTACTAAATCTTTATTGACAATAATAAAAGAATTAGTTGATAATTCTTTAGATGCTGCTAATGAAGCAGAAATAACTCCAACAATTAAAATTTCTATAAAACAAATCAAAGATAATAGATTTAAAATAATAAGTGAAGATAATGGTCCTGGAATGGTGGAAGATAAAATTTCTTATGCTTTTGGAAAACTTTTGTATGGAAGTAAATTCCATAGATTAAGACAATCAAGAGGAACTCAAGGTATTGGAGTAAGTGGTGCAATAATGTATTCACAACTTACAACTGGAAAAGCAACAAAAATTATATCAAGTACAGGTAAAAATAAAATACATGAAATTGAAATGATGATTGATGTTGAAAAAAACGAACCAAAAATAATTTCACATAATGAAAAAGATAATGAAAAAGGATGGCATGGAATAAAAATTATAATGGAAGCTGAAGGAAGATATACTGAAGGTAAACAATCAATTTTAGAATATGTTAGACAAACAGCAGTTGCAAATCCTTATGCAAAAATAATATTTGATAATCCAAATAGTAAAATAGTTTTTGAAAAAGTAACAAATGAAGTTCCAGTACAACCAAAAGAAATTAAACCACATCCTTATGGTATTGAAATTGGAATATTTAGAAGAATGATTAATAAATCAAATTCAAGAAATATTATTAGTTTACTTACAACTGATTTTTCAAGAGTAGGAAGAAATTCCGCAATTGAAATTTGCAGAATTTCAAAAATAGATCATAAAAGAAAACCTAACACACTTACACATGATGAAATTGATAGATTACATGAAGGAATGAAAAAAGTTAAATTAATTTCTCCTGCAACAGATGTACTTTCACCTCTTGGTGAAAATTTAATTAAAGAAGGTTTGAAGAAAGAAGTTAAAGGTGAATTTTTTGTTTCAGTTACAAGACCAACTGCAGTTTATAGAGGTAATCCATTTTTAGTTGAAGTTGGAATTGCATATGGAGGAGACTTAAAACAAGAAGGTTCTGCACAATTAATTAGATTAGCAAACAAAGTTCCTATTCTTTATCATCAGGGAGATTGTGCAACTTTAGAATCAATTATTGAAACTGATTGGAGGAGATATGGATTTTCACAATCAAGTGGTTCAATGCCACAAGGTCCTTTATTATTTCTTATTCATTTTGCATCTGTTTGGGTACCTTATACTTCTGAAGGTAAACAAGCTATAGCTAATTATCCAGATATTGTTAAAGAAATGAAATTGGGTTTACAAGAAGCAGGAAGAAAATTAGCTATATATGTTAGACAAAAAAATAAATTAAAAGAAAAAATGATAAGAAAACAAATTTTTGAAAGATATATTCCAGAAATTGTTGATTCAATAAATGATTTAACTGGAATAGATAAAAAGAAATTAAAAGAAGATTTAGAATTTATTACAAAAAAGAATACAAAATTAGAAGAGGAAAAAGAAAATGGAAAATGATACAAAAAAGAAACTTGAATCTTTAGGAAACAAAGTAGCAAAAGAAATTAAAGAAAGGGGGAATCCATCTATTGATATTCCTATAAGAAGTCTTAAAAATACAATTTATGATACAGAATCAAACCAATTAAAACTTGGTGATAAAGTTTCAAAAAGAAGTTTTCTAAATATATCACACGCAAAAAGTTTTATGCAAACATTATTAGTTGCATCTGCTACAAAAGATTTAGTTAAAGGTGGTCACCATACAAGTCTTAGAGATCTTTATTATATGTTGAAAAGAACTTTACCTAATTCTTCAGAAAATACTTTTGATACTCAAAGTGAATCTGATCCATGTATTGTAGATTTGGAAGTTACATTAAATGTATTAAGAGAAAATTTAAATCTGAATGCAGACATACGTGGAAGAGTTGTTGGAAAAGTAGAGGTTGTAGATAGAGGAGATTCTGTAGATTGGTCTAAACTTGGTTCTGGTGGTTGGGCTATACCATCAAATGTTGAAGGAATTGAAATTAAAAAAGCAAAAGCAAAATATATTCTTGTTATAGAAAAAAACGCTGCTTTTGAAAGATTACATGAAGATAAATTTTGGAAAGATAATGATTGTATTTTAATAACAACACAAGGTCAGGCAGCAAGAGGAACAAGAAGAATGATTCAAAGACTTTCAAAAGAATTTAATCTTCCAGTTTATATTTTCACAGATGCTGATTCATATGGATGGTATATATATTCTGTTATAAAATATGGTTCTATTTCACTTGCACATGTTTCTGATAGATTAAGTACATCAAATGCAAGATTTTTAGGACTTACATTATCTGACATTGAAGAATTTGATTTGAAGAAATTTACAATAAAAGCAGAAGAAGTTGACTTAAAACGTGCACAAGAAATGTTGAACTATAGTTGGTTCAAATCACCTGAATGGCAAAATGAATTAAAATTAATGTTAAAGCATAAATACAAAGCAGAATTAGAAGCTCTATCTGGAAAAGGATTACAATTTATTACTAAAAAATATCTTCCAAAGAAAATTAAAAATAAAGAATTCTTACCTTAATAATTATTTTATTCTTTTTATTAAATGATATCCAAATTCAGTTTTTACAGGTTCTTCTGTAATTTCTCCTACTTCTAAATTAAATGCTGCTTTTGAAAATTCTTTTACCATCATTCCTCTTGTAAATTCTCCAAGATTTCCACCTTTATTTTTACTAGGACATATTGAATAAGCTGATGCTAAATTTTCAAAATTTTTTCCACTTTTTAATTCTGAAAGAATTTTTATAGCTTCAGTTTTAGTATCTACTAAAATATGTGTTGCTGTAATTTTATCTACCATAAAATAAATTATAGTTTATTATATTTAAAAATAATGTAAATTATGGTATTAGAAGTATTTTTGGGAACTTTTGGATATTTTGGAATATTTTTAGTCTCATTTGTAAGTAGTGCAAGTATAATTTTTCCTGTTCCTTTCTTTGTTTTAATTGGAGGTTTTGCAACAATACTTAATCCTTTAATTCTTCTTTTTAGTGTTGCTTCTGGATCTTCTTTAGGAGAGGTAACTGGTTATATTTTTGGAAAATATAGTCATAAAACAATTAAAAAAATTTTAAAGAAAAAAGAATGGAAAATTGAAAATAAAATAGAAAAATGGTTTCATAAAAATGGTTTTTTGACTATTTTATTAATATCAGCCAGTCCAATACCAACTGATATTGTAGGAATTTTTTCTGGTACTGTTAATTATAATTTTAAATTATTTTTATTAGCAGTTTTTATTGGTAAATTAATAAAATTTAGTCTTATTATTTATGGTACTTTCTTTTCAGCAAATTTTATATTAGATTATTTTGGTATTGATTTAAATTCTATAATTAATTAATAATATTAATGCCTCAATAGCTCAGTTGGTAGAGCATTCGCCTTGTAAGCGAAAGGTCGAGGGTTCAAGTCCCTCTTGAGGCTCTTAAAAATAATATAATTATTTTCCATTAAATTGAAATATTGAATCGTCAAAAAATAAATCAATTTTATTTTTTATTGATTATTT
>JABABT010000034.1 GCA_014238095.1 Candidatus Aenigmatarchaeota archaeon | reverse complement strand
ACAATTTCTGCCCCGTGTGTTACGTCTGGATCATCACCTCCATCTTTGATCACAGTGCATATTGCTGATGAAGATTGAAATTCACATTTGATTATCTGTATTTTTGCAAATGTACCCCGTGGTAATAAGACATCAACGGTATCTATGTTTTTTTGCTCTTTAATGGCAAGCACTCCAGCTTTGGCTCCTGCTGCAGCACATGTTCCAGTTGTAAATCCTGTACGAAGTGTATTACTCACACAACCACCCTTCCAATTCCATACATCATTTATGACTGTATTCACATATTTTAATAAATTGATTTAAACGATAAGGATTCTAATATTTTGAAAGCCATTCTGATAAATTATTACGAGGATCAATTCTAGTATTTTTTCCATAATTTAACCATGATGCAATTGTTGAAGCACGTCTCCAAGATGTACTTGGGGATAAATCAGAATTATTTTCTAAGAATTTAGCTATGGTTTCAGTATTATTATTTTTAAGTTTTCCATTATCAGAATGGATATTCAATACTTTAATTATTGGTAAATCTAAAACGAGTTGATGTATATATTCACTACGGTTATTTTTATCCTGCATGTTTATATGATCAATCAATTTAGTTGTGTCATAATGATCACCTACACGTTTAATTAACTTTAACATTTCTGCAGAATCAAGATAATGTTTTATCATACGACTGGTAAAATCCATCTTTTCAGCCACAATTGCAGGTGTGATGTTTTTACCGTTATTTAATTTTGGAATTTCAAGTACTTTCCCTAAATCGTTTGCATTTGGAATGAGATTACTACATAGCGAGATATTGTCATTATTTTTTGAATTGTTTTTAATAAATAATGATAATATTTGAGATCGATTCCAATCCGTATCGGCTGAAAATTTTTTGTACTGTTTAGATATATATTTATTTAATTTTGTGTCATCCGACATAGTCAATATCGATGGATTATTAGATTGAACAGGTGTATCATTAAAATTATTTGATATGTTCAATAATGGTTTAATCGTGTTTTTATCTAATGCGCATATAGACCAATCTAATTCTTGTTCTAATTTACGTTTAGCTATTATAAACGCATAAAAAGATTCCATATATTTATTATAAAAAATATTTTGTTTGTTTAGATCAATTGTTGTTGCCGCAAATAAATCTTGTAATGATTCAAAATTTTTAGATTTTACAGAAGATATATTTTCAATTATTTGTTTTAATGATGTGTCAAGTTTTGCAATTTTATCCAAATATTTAGTCTCAGCGTATATTATATCAAAACTATTTTGAATAGATTTATTCATATATTCACGTTGTTGGTGTAATTCATCAAACACTCTATCGACAAATAACATAATTGGATCTAGAACCGATAGACAATCTTGGATCTCTTTATTGTATTTTCGTTCATATATTTTACCCATGGATTTAAAAACATCATATGCGATCTTTTTAGCTTGTTTTTCATTTTGAATGTCGTTAAGTTTTATAATTATTTGTTTTGTCGTAAGTAATGAAGAATTAACTAATATATTCTCCGGTATGTTATTGTTTTTAGATAAAAGATAAAGATGGTTTTT
>JABABT010000018.1 GCA_014238095.1 Candidatus Aenigmatarchaeota archaeon | reverse complement strand
GAATTCTTAACAGCTTCTAATAATTGAAGAGCCTTTTCTGCTAATTCTTTTGATACTGTGTAGTTCACATATGCTTTACTCATGTTCATCACTTCTTAATTCAAATGAATAATGGAAGTTAATTTAAATAGTTTATTATTTTTTTGGGATTTGTCCATAAAGTCTAAATCTGTCCATAAAGTCAATATTTAAAATTCAAAATATTATAAAGAATTAATTATTAGATCTGATTTCTCAAAAAAAATATGTAGTATTTTTTTGATATTAATGAAAAAATAAATCAAATTAATAATTTAAAAATTAATTAGAAAAATATATTTAAAATTGTAGCAGTAATAAGACCAATAGTTAAAATTAATATCCACATATCATGTTTCCTTTGTCTTATTAAATTTTCATTATTTTTTAAATATAAAATACCTTTATTTGATATTGTAAAATCTGGTCTAAAATCATCAAAATCCATCACTAATTCTTCCCATGGTTGAGTTGGTATTAATAAACTTTCTTTACCAACTTTATAATTATCCTCATCTTCTAATTCTTCTTTAGTCATTGTGGTGTAATAATTTATATCTTCATCAACACAAAAACTAAATATTCTATTAAATGTAATTTTATTTTTACCAAATGAAACTTTTTCTTTTATTTTTTTTAAACTTAAATAACATTCAGAATTTTGTAAAAGTTCTAATATTTCTATAGTTTTATCATCATTAATTTTTCCAAATAAATAATATTTTATATTTTTTATTTTTATGAAAAAATTCTTTTTTATATTCATCCCTTAATAACTCCATTAAATTCTAAATCTTTTTTAAAATATTCCATTAATATATTTTAAATAAATTAATTATTAAACTTAATTTTAATTTATTTCATGAATTAAGACTAAAATATTATGATATAATATTTTTTTGAGAATTTAATATATTCTTAGAAAATTTTAGAATATAAATAAATTATTTATGAGTAAAATAAAATAAAATTTCTTTACCTATAGAATCAACTTTACAAAAACCAACTCTATAAAATTGTATTAATTGACCTTTTTTCAAATTAAGAACAGCTGGTTCTGCTAATCCTTCTTGAATTTTTCCATTAGGCATCATAATTTTTATTTTAATATTTTTTGAACCAACCCAATGAATTTTTTGTATGTCTTGATTAATATTTTTTGAAACAAATCTTTTAACTTCTCCAAAACTTGAAGTACATAAAAACATTAAACCAGCTTTTTTATTTATTAAACTTTCATTATCTATTTTACTTATGTAAACTTCATCAGAAATAATTGGTATATTACGTTCAATTTCAGATCCTGGTTTCATTTTAATAGAAATATTTTCTTTTGGAAGATCTAGAATTTTTATTTTTACTGGATCCAATACAGCAAAATATCTATCTGATATAGAATCTATAATTTTTCTATTGAAAGATTCCAACAATTCCCAATCATATACAGATTCTGATTTTGTTACTCCTGTTGACAAAATAAATTCTTTCAAAGCTTCTGGAACAAATCCTCTTCTTTTCAATGATACTAAAGTTGTTAATTGAGGGTCATCCCATCCACTAAATTTTTTAGATTTAATTCCTTCACGTATATCTCTACCTTGAATAATAGCATTTTTTATGTTCAATCTTCCAACCTCTAATATAAACGGTGAAGTTAAACCTAATTTATTTAAAATATATTCTTGTAATTCTTTTCTTAATTCAAACTCTTTTGTTCTTATTCTATGTGTTACATTTTCCCAAGAATCAAGTAATGAAGTTCCTAAATCATAACTTGGCCAAACTCTATATTTTGATTTTGTTCTAATATGTGATGTATCAATTATTCTAGCAATTGTTGGATCACGCATTACTGTATTATTATGATTCATATCGATTTTCATTCTAAGTATTTTACTTCCTTTTTCAGAAACTGTTAACATTTCTTTCCAATCTTTCATATTATCTTTTGAATCTTTTTCTCTACAAGAACAATTTATACCTTCAAATCTATTTTTCTTTATTTTTTCTTGAGGACAAGAACAAATATATGCATCTTTATTTTCTATTAATGTTTTAATTGCTTTATAATATTCTTCCATATGATTAGTAAGATAATCAATTTCATGCCATTGTAAACCAATCCATTTGAACCCATCAATTATAGCATCATAATATTCTTGTTTAACTAATTGTGGATTACTATCTTCAAATCTTAAAATAAATTTTCCTCCATATTTTTTAGCATATTCAAAATTTAATAATGCACCTTTAAGATGACCAATATGTGGATACTTACTTGGCTCTGGTGGAAATGATGTTACTACTTTACCAATTTTAATATTTGGTAATTGTGGAAGTTTAAATTTTTCTGGTTTGTTTTTAGGTTTTTCTTTAATTTTTAATTTTAATGCCATTGATTTTTGTTCGTATAAATTTAATGAATTGATTTCTTTTACTATTTTATTTATTATAGGTATAATTTCATTTATTTTTTCTTTTATTTTTGGGTTATCAGCAATTATTTTTCCTAGTACTGAATTAGTATTTGCTTTTCCTTCATGTAATACTGCGTTTTCAACAACTATTTTTCTTATTTGGTTTTCCATTAAATCAAATCTTTTTTAAATGTTTATATTATAATATGTCTATTATAAAATTTACTAACATATATACAATAAAAGATATGTTAAAGTATAAATATTGTTGTGGGAAATAATTATAGGTAATTAGATGTCATTAAAAAAAGAAATGCTTACAAAAACATTTTTACGTGTAAAACCTGTAAAAATGTTATGTTCTTTAAAATCTGGTCCTAAATATGCAACAATATTATCAAAAGAAAATAATTGTACATATTCTCATACTGTAAAATTATTGGATTTATTCAAAGATTTTGGTTTTGTTGAATTTGAAAAGAAAGGAAGGATAAAAATTATTAGTTTAACTGAAAGTGGTGAAAATATTTCTATATTACTAAAAAAAATTTTAATAGAATTAAATACATCAAATAAAAAATAATTAAAATTAATTTCTCTGAATTTTAACATGAGTTGTTTTATTGTTTAAAACTTTTTCAACATATAAAGTTATATTTTTTTCTTTAATTTTATCTCCTGGTTTTGGAATATTTTTTAATTTTTTATGTAAATAATCATTAAGTGATGAATATTCTTCTTTTAGAACTTTAGAACCAAAAATTTCATTTAATTTTTTAATTTGAATGTCTCCGTTTGTAATTATTACATTTTTTTCTAATTGTGTAAATTCATTATTATTAGTATCTGTTTCGTCTTCTATTTCTCCAACTATTTCTTCTAATAAATCTTCTAAAGTTACAAGTCCTTCAATTCCTCCATTTGCATCTATTACCATAGCCATATGTGTTTTTGTTTTGTTCATTTGTGTTAGAAGTTTTGATATTGTTTGTTCTTCTGAAACAAATTGAGGAGATCTTGCTATTTGATGTAGTTTTTGATCTTTCCTATCACGTTCTAATTCTACAAGTATATCACGTACATGAACAAATCCTAAAATATCATCTCGATTTTTACCATATATTGGTACACGTGAATAACCATTTTTGTTAATATCAGATAATGCTTCTGAAAGTTTTAAATTAGAATCTAATATGAACATTTTTGTACGTGGTATCATTACTGATTTAATTAATGTATCATCAAATTTAAGGGCTCCATGAACCAATTTTCTCTCATCTTCTTCTATTGCTTTATCATATAATCCTAAGTCTACCATATTTTTTAGTTCCTCTTCTGTTATTGGTGGAGGTGTAAGACTACTACCCAATAATTTAACAACTTGATGTGTGATAAATTCAAACATTTTCACTAATGGATAGAATACATAACTAAACCATATTAATATTCTTGCAAATTTTAATGCAACTTTTATAGAATTTGCATTACAATATGTTTTTGGTGTAATTTCTCCAAAAACAAGTATTAAAAATGTCATAACTCCTATTGCTATTGCAAGTCCTTCAGATCCAAATATATTTAGAGATATTGAAGTAGCTAAAGCGGATGCTGCTATATTTACTAAATTATTTCCAAGATTTACACTTGACATCATCCATCCTGGATTACTTATTAATTTATGTAATTCTTTAGCTCCATTTGCATTTACGCTTAAAAGTTTCATTACTTTTGATTTTGATGTTCCAACTAATGCTACTTCAAGACCAGAAAAAAATCCTGATAAACCTATCAATATAGCAAGTGATATAAGTTGAACCCATAAATCTACCATACTATCTAAAATTAGTTTTATTGAAATTAAAACTTAACTATTATTCATATAAGTTCTATTTCTTTTTTTACCATTTCAGTAAGTGTTTTTTCAACATATCTATAAAAAAATACTGGTGTTAGTTCATATTCTGTTTTAAAATGTTTTTTACCTTTATCATCAAAATTTACTGTTTTATGTGATTGTATTAAATCCCATTTTTTCATAGCTGCTAATGGTTTGTAAAACATTGATGGAGATTCTACTCTAGATATACCTAATTTTTTTTCAAGTTCTATTGCATTTATTTTTCCATTATTTTCTTTAATTATTTTTATAATTTTCTTTGTTCTTTCCTTTAATTTACCTGTTTTAGGATGGTTTCCATAAAATAATGTATTTATTGTTTTCATAATACCTTATACTAAATTATTTTTATAATATAAATTTCTATTTATAGAAAATAAACTACTGAAATTTATAAACATAAAAAATAAATATTTATTGATGATTATGAAGAAAAAACAAAATAATTATTTAATAAAAATTTTAGGTATTTTTGTTATTGGTATATTTTTTGTAGGATTTGGAATTTTTAATATTTCAAATGAAGAAAATTATATAGATAATAATAATTTTTATGAATTTTCTGAAAATGAATTTGAATATTTAGAAGAAAATATAATTGTTAATAATTATATTGATAATTTTGATGTTGGTTCAAAATTAAAATCATCTAATGCTTATTTTGAAGTTGGTATAAAATTAAAATCAGGCAATTCTTATTTTGAAGTTAATTAATAGAAAGGTTTAAATTTTTTCGGAATAATTAAATTTCTATGATGTATAAAATAAAAGAGATACTTTATGGAAAAGATTTAGAAAGTTTCATAAAAGAAATAAAATATTTAGAACAAAAAAATGAGGGTGGTATTATTTTAATTGGAATGGAAAAGAAAGCTGAATTAAATGAAAATTATGATAAATTAAAAATAGGATTTAAAATGCAATATATAAATAAAAAAAATAAAAAAGAAGTAAATTTCTATGAACCTATATGTGATGAAAATAATAAGGAATTTATTATACCAAATAAAAATTTAACAATTGATATGGTAGAATTAGTAAATTCATCTTATAATAATCGTATGGATAAAATTTATGATAAAGTAAAAGGGATTTCTTCTGGAATTAAAATTAGAAGAGAGTATGAAAGAAATCTTTTATAACTATTTATGTTCTGAAATATAATTTCTTAAAATGAAATCAATAAATTTTTGTATACTTGGTGATTATACAATTTCTGATGAATTAGGGAAAAAAGGTAATGTTACCGATATAACAATGTATGATAGAAAAATATCAGATAAGATATTGAATTTTATTGTTCCTTCAAGTTTTCCTGAAAAAATACAATCATTAATACAATCAATTTCTCTTTCAGATTTTGTTATAATTAATGTAAAAAAAATTGATAAAGATATTGGAGAAATAATTGTTACACTTGATAATTTAAAAATGGATAAAGGATTTATAATACCAAATGGTTTTGATGATGAAATTAAAAAATTTATTGATGGAACAGTTTTAGAAAAATATGAATTTTTAAGTTTAGAAGAACTTAAAGAAAAAATACTAAATATTGAACCAATTTTTAATGAAGGTAATGTAAAAATTATTATAGATTCTGTTTTTGAAGTAAAAGGTGTTGGGACAGTTACACTTGGTGTGGTTAAAAGAGGTGTAATTAAAAAACATGATAGTGTAGAAATATTTCCAGAAAAAGAAACTTCAATTGTAAAATCTCTTCAAATGCATGATGATGATGTTGATTTTGTTTCTGCTCCTGGAAGAGTTGGTTTAGCATTAAGAGGTACTAATTCAGAAAAAATTAATAAGGGTAGTATAATTGGAATGAAAGATACAATAAAAATAGATAATGAAATAAAAATAAAATTTAATAAAAATAAATTTTACAAAGAAGAAATAAACTCAGAATCAAATTATCATATTTGTATTGGTTTACAAATAAAACCAGTAAAAATAAAATTAGATAATGAAAATCTTTTAATAAAATCTGATAAACCATTAGCATATGAAACAAATGAATATTGTTTATTAATTGATTTGAATTCTAAAACAATAAGAATAGTTGGTTCAGGAAAAATTATTTAGATTTATTAAAAATATAAGATAAGTCTGTACCATTTCTTTTCTCTGTAATTTTTTCTGAAAGTGCATGAGAAATTATTGGAAGTGCAATTGTTGCATCACAATAACATTGAACACGATTATTATCATCTTCATTAATTTTACCCCAAGAAACTGCTTCTTCAAAAGTACAACCAGATAAACTTCCCCATTGAGGAGAATCTGTTGTAATTTGTATAGCATATTTATGAGGATAATAACCTTCATTTATACCTTCTCTCTTACCAGAAGATTTTCTATTTGGTAAATGTCTATTTTTAAATTGTAATGGAGATGTAACAGCTAATAATTGTATAAAATCTTTTGGAACTCCACCACCAATGTAAATTACTCCAACATCTTTTACTTTTTTTGCTATTCCCATAAAATCTCTTAATTCTTGCATTGCATCAATAACTAAATTATGTTTTTTTGATCCTAATGCCATAATAACAGCATCTCCATATGGAGAATCTGCAATTGCTGGACAAAAAACTGGAACATTATTTTTAGCTGCTGTTGCAATTATACTGTTTATATTTTTTTCTAGTAAAAATTTTCCACATTTATATAAAAATTCTTGAGTCGCGTATGGTTTATTAGATTCTAGAGTTAATGTAAACTCTTCTAATAATTCAATCATTTTTACATAATCAGTTTCTTTTCCATAAACATCATAATAACGATTAATACCTTTTTCTAATAATTTTTTGTCTTGATTTCCTATATGTGTTCCTTTTAGATAAGAAAATCCCATTGCCTCAACTATATCTTCTGAAATATTTGCACCTGTTGCAACTATTACATCTACGAATCTATTTTCTATTAACCAATTTATTATTTTCCATTGACCTGTTGTTGACATTGAAGCTGCATAACCTAAAATTATTGTTGTGTTTGAATCTTTTATCATTTTTTCAAAAACATCAACACATTCTCCAAGTTTTCTTCCTTGGAACCCTGTATTTTTCATTTCATCTAGTAATTGAGAAATTTTCTTTCCTGGAGATGGATTTATAGCTATTACTTTATCCATTTTAATTAATTCCAATTAATTATTTTACATTAATTTAAATTTCAAAAGTGCTATTGCACTCAGTACAAGAAATATTACTAATAAAGGATCAATAACATTCCAAGCTTCTGCATTCAATATAAAATATTGATTTAGAATAACTGATGCTGCTAGAACAATATTTACACCAGACAAAACTTTCAAATAAGATTTATAATCTGATTGCATAATTTCTAACTTCATGCCTTTTGATTTCATATTTTTTGTTTTTCTACCTTTTGATTTCATAATTTTATTTATTATTTATTATATAAATAAATAACTTATTTTGTTTTTTAAAATATTTAGGACAGAAAATACAAGAAAATCAATAATTTAAATTATTTAAAATTAAATGCAATAATATTATACAAAATTTGAGCAGCACCATATTCTGTTAAACTATCATTTTCTTTTGGTGCAACTTCAACAATATCAGCACCAATAACATTTTTTTTCTCAAATAATTCTTTCAATAAATTAATTGTATAATACCATTCTAAACCACCTTGAACTGGAGTACCAGTAGCAGGCATATGGCTAGGATCAATTCCATCAACATCTAATGTCAAATAAATATCATCAGTTTCAATTGAATTAATAATATCATTAATTTTTGGTTTATCATTATTCCATTCAAAAACTTTTATATTATTTTTTTTAGAATATTCATATTCTTCTTCAGAATATGCTCTTATTCCAACTTGAACAATTTTGAAACCTATTTCAGAAGCCCTTCGCATAACAGTAGAATGTGCATACTTACCATAAGGTTTATTATTATAATCTGAATCATCATTACGAAGATCTTGATGTGCATCTATTTGTAAAATTGTAATATTATTAGAGTTTTTTTCTAAACTTTTAAAAACACCATTAGAAATTGAATGTTCTCCACCTACTAATATAGGTAATTTTGTATTCTTTTTTGCTTCTGAAAATTCAACATTAATTTTCTCAACCATTTCTTCTGGAGATAAATTATTTAAATCTCCTAAATTTTTTCTTTCAATTTTTAACTCTTCAATAGGTTTTGTTTTAGTAAATCTTTCAAAAACTTCTATTTGTTCATCCAAACATTTTAAAATAGATGAAGGTCCTTTATTTGAACCCTTACCAAAAGATGATGTTTTATCATAATTTGCCATTAATATAATTACATCAGACTTCATAATCAACTATTTAACAAACATTAATATTAAGTTTTCTCATATAATCTTATGAAAAAAATTAATCATTTCAAAATACCTTGGAATTTAATAATACCAATAATCGTAATTGGTATATTGTCTTATATTTTCAGAGCTTGGTTACATGATTTAATAATTTATTTTTATACTAATCCATTAGTTATTCAATTTATACTAATTTGGTTAATACTTCATATATTTTTCTTAAGAAAACAAAAAAAGAGAATTACAATTTTAACAATTGAAGGAAGAGAAGAAAATATGCCACAAATAAATTTCTTTTCTTATTCCATTTTATTCTTTTTGTTTGTTGTTTCTGGTTCTATTTCTGGAATACTTCCACAATTACATATATCAAATGAATTAAATCCAAATATAATTGAATTCTTACCTGAGACTAGTGAAGAAGTTAGATTGATGCCAATTGAAGTTGCACAAAGATTTAGTAGAGATTCTTTACAATTAAGTCAATTTAGATTAGGAAGTGAAAATATAGCATTAGTTAATGGTTCTTTATCGTGGTCATTTCCACTTGTACCTGATGGTGGAATACTTACGTACATTTTGAAAAATAAAGGAATAGTTTATGTTGATGCTACAACACAAGAAAGAACATCAAAAATAGTTTTTGAAGATTTCCAAATAGGAGAAGGAATGCAAATATTTGATAATTTATATTGGGGAGTTTACAATAATCATTATTTAATTAATTTAGACAATCCTTATTATACACTTACACCAGATGGAAAAATAATTACAGTACTTTCTGTTATTGAATATGAATTCCATCAAAGTTTTGGACTTGTATATACTGTTCCAAGATTTGGAGGAGTAATTTTAATAGATAATGAAGGAAATATTGATAGATTAACTCCTAAAGAAAGTTTAGAAAATCCATTATTAGAAAATAATAGACTCTTTCCAGAAAATTTAGCTAGATATTATATAGAAACTTTGAAATTTGAGAAAGGAATTATAAATAGATACTTTATACATGAAGATCAAATTGAAATACGTGATGTTAGTTATAGAAATAGACAACCATTTTTAATGGATACAAAAGATGGATTGAAATGGTTTATTAGTGCAGAACCTGCAAGTGCAAGTAGAGGAATTTTCAAAATATTTTTAATTGATGCTAGAACAGGTGAAATTGAAAGTAAAGAATTAGATATTGATGAAACATTAACTGGTCCAATAAAATCAAGAGATTTTGTTAGAAGATCTAATCCTTTAGTTGATTGGACAGCATTCACAATAGTTGAACCTTTACCTTTTGTTAAAGAAGGTATTTTATTTTGGAAAGTTGTTGTTATTCCAAATGATGCAGCAGGAATTGCATTCCAAGCATTTGTAAATAGTAAAACAAATGATGTTGTTAGTTTGAAAACAAATGAAGAAATTATTGGATTTGTTTTAGATAAAAATGTTCCTCCTATAAATTTAACAGAAAATGTTATTCAAAATAAAACAAATGAAAATATTGTTTTAGAAATTAAAATGAAAATAAATGAAATTGAAAATTTAATTAATAAATTATGATGGTGGTATTATTTCTAAATGGGATAAAATAATTTGGGGTATTAAAAATGAAAAGAATTGTATTCTAGATGATAAAACTAAAACTATTATGAAAAATAAATTTGAGGAAATTTTAAAAAAAGCTAAAAAAAAATTTTTAGAATTAGAAGAAGAATGGAGTAATTCTCCTCTACCAATTGATGAAATTAATTATTATGTTGAAGGTGAAGAAGAAAAAATAATAGAACCTAAATCAGAAAGGAAAATTAAAAAACCTAGAACATATATGTCATATGCTGAATGTGTTTTAGAACAAATTGAAAGAGAAAAAGAGAAATTATGAATTATTTCTTTTGTAAAACAACTAATAAATGATGTTTTTCATATGGATCAAGTTTTACTTTATCTATAATTGTTAAATGTTTTTTTAATTCTTTTAATGATTCTTTGTAAATTATTTCTGGATCTTTAGTAACATCTATACTTTGAGATTTAATTGCAATAATTGCATATCCATTTTGTTTTAAATAATAATCACAATTCCTAATAAAAATTTCAATTTGATCACTACTTGCAACATCTTCAAAAACTAAATCAACTTTTTCTAAAACTAAACTTGAATAATTTTCTGGTAATCTTGAATCTGCAAGTATTGGAACAATATTTTCTCTTTTTTCTGCATGAATAATTAATTCTCTTAATACACGTTCTGCAATATCAACACCATACAGAAGACCTTCTTTATTAATAATATCTGAAAAATGTGAAGCTGATGTTCCAGAAGCAACACCTAAATAAAGAACTTTCATTCCTTTTTTCAAAGGAAATTCTTTTAGTCCATTTTTTAAACCAGCTGCTAATTTACTTCTTGTATAATTCCAATTTCTATATTCTATATCATCTCTAATAATCAAATCTTCACCATATACTTTTTCTCCTGGTGTAAGATTTTTTGTAAATATTTTATTATTTTCTATAAAAACATCTGGAAAAATTTCTTTCATTATATCAATCCTTATAAATTAATTTTAGAATTTATTTTAATAAATATTTTATTTTGAAGTATTGATTTTAATAATGATTTTATTTTATTTAGGATTATTTTTTTCATTTAATCACTTTTTTGATAATATAATTTTGGCTTTTCTGTTTATTTCATCTTTTAGTGCATTTCCTTTAAATTCTTTAGAAAAATAATCTATTTTTGATGCAATAGAAATTTTTGATGCAATAAGTCTAGCCATTTTTCCTCTGTTTTCATCTTTTGAATTTTGAATTAATGGATGAGAAAATATTATACCATGTCTTGGTGATTTTCCTTTTCCATGTAAATATCTAAAAAGTGCTTTTTCTGCACCAATTAATTGTATTGTAGATGAAGGCATTCTAGACATTTTTTTCAAACCTCCAGATTTTGCTATTATTTTTGTTGCTAATGTTGTTCCTATTATGTTTAAAAGATTTGGTGCTACTTCTTTTAGAACTTTTTCAGAATATTTTGAAAGACTTTCTCTAAGATTAATCATTTCTTGTATTTTTGTTGCGAAAACTCTCATAATTTCAATATCTTCATCTTTAAGATCTGCTCCCATACTATTATTTATAAGTTCTTGTAAATCATTTTCTTTAATATTTTCTCTCTTTCCATATTTTGAAACAATTTGTATAAATTTTTCATGTCCAGATATTTTCCTATTAATTTCTGGGAAATGTAAACCATACCATTCACGAAGTCTTTCAATATAAACATTAATTGATTTATCCAAATCTTCTAAAGCTCCATTAACTTGAATAATTAATCCGTCTCTTGTTACTGATTTTTTAATATGTACTTTAGTTAATTGTATAGTTACTTTTGTAATAAATTGTGTAACTTCATTTGGAGTTTTAGCAAATCCTTTTTCCATTGCTAATTTAATTAAATTATCTTTAACGAATTTTTCTCCAATATTATTATTCTCTATATTTTTTTCATTTGGTTTTCTATATCCAAAAATAAATTCTCTGTATCCTTTTTTTCCAAGTTGTATTTTTGATTGTTTTTCTTCATCTACAAAATCAATTTGTGATAATTTGAATTTTTCAGCTGATTTTTTAGGGTCGTTTCCAAAACTTTTGAAATATACTACTTTTTTCCTATCATTAATACCAAATATTCCAATTAAAGTAGATACAATATAAACACGCATAGAAACAATACAATATTCTAATTTAAAAGAATTGCTTTATTTAATATTTAATTAAATTATAAAAAAATAAATATTATTTATGTAAAATATAATATTTAAGATTAAATAATTATTTTATTTTTACTGATATATTTTACTTTAATTATATACTTATTGAAGTATTTTTAATAAAATATGAGGAATTATAATGAAAAATGGAGATATTGTATTATTAGTATCCGAAGAAAGGAATTATGTTGTTAGAATACAGGAAGGTAAAATGAATACTTCAAATGGTCAGATAGATTTTAGTAAATTTATTAAAAAGAAAATAGGAGATAAAATTAAAACAAGTTCTGGTTTTCAATTTACAATATGTAAACCTACAAATAATGATATTATTAGAAAATATACAAAAAGATCTGCTCAAGTAATGTTACCTAAAGATATTTTTTCTATTATATCAAATACTGGAATTTTTAATAATAGTTTAATAGTTGATTCTGGTACTGGTAGTGGATTTACTTCAATTTATATGTCAAAAATTTTTCCTAATAGTAAAATTATAACTTATGAAATAGATAAAAAATTTTATCAAAATGCTAAGAATAATTTAAGTGTAAATAATTGTACTAATGTAAAAATAAAAAATAAAAATATTTTAAATGGTATTCAAGAAAAAAAAGTTGATTTAATAATTTTAGATTTGAAAGAATCTCCAGATGTTATAAAATTAGCATATAAATCATTAAATGTTGGTGGTTGGATATCTGTTTATTCACCAACTGTTAACCATTTAATTAAAGTTAATAATTCTTTAATTAAATTTAAATTTAAAGAATTGAAAATTATTGAAAATATGGAAAGAGAATGGCAATTTACAAAAACTATTAGACCAAAAACAATGGGGATTATGCACACTGGATTTTTAACTTTTGCTAGAAAATTTATATAATAATTATTTTTTAAGTAATCTTTTTTCTCCAACTTCTTTTTTAATTGATGTTGATAATTTCTTTCCAATTATTTTTTGTAATGATTCAATAGGTATTTTTCTTAAACTATCTAAAGTTTTTAAATTATTTTTATATAATTTTCTTGCTCTTACTCTACCTATACCTTTTAATTTTACCAATGGTAAAATTTCTGCTTTTATACCATATTTTAATCTTAATCTAATTTTTTTAATATCAGTTAAAAGTTTTTTATATCCAAGTAAATTTGAAATTTCTTGTAATGAATAAATTAACCAATCAGCTACTTTTATTCTACTTCTCATTTCACCTGGAGCAATTCTAAATTCATTTAGAATTTCATCATCAGTTTTTTCGTTTACCCAATTATCAAATAATAATGAAGTTTTAAATGATCTGATAAAATTATCAAATTCATAATCCCATTCTTCTGGAATTTCTTGTAAGAACTCTTCATTTCTTAAAAGTATTTCATTATGAAGACTTTCTATATCTTTAGTTTTTACTGATACTTTTGGTTGCATTTCTATTGAATTACAAATACAATTTAAAAAACTAAAATAATTATTTTCTTTTTGGTTTGCAATAACTAATGAATCAATAAAATTATGTGCTGTTTGTGGATCTAAATAAAGTTCAGAGATTCTTTTTCCTAATTTTGTTGGAGATATTTTTTTATCATTTCTTTCAATAAATTCCCATTCTTCAAGTTCTGTAATTATGTCCATTATTTTTTCATTTATTATATTATCATTTCCATATTGAAAAGAATAGAATGTTTTTGAAAAAAAATCAATTATTTCTTGTTCTGTTCTTGTAAAATCACTTGCAATTAAAGAAAGTGTATGCATTCTTAGGATAGGTTCAACAGCTAATTTTGATTTTATATCTTCTACTTCTCCATCAATGAATCTTTCTGTTAAATCATCTTTTTCATCTTCAGATTTAGCTACAAGTATAGATTCTCCAAATGAATCATATTCAGGTCTACCTGCTCTTCCACTCATTTGTTTGTATTCCATAACTGGTATATAATTCATTCCAAATCCAGAAAATCTTTTGAAATCTCTTATAATAACTCTGAATGCTGGTAAATTTACACCAATTGCTAATGTTGGAGTTGCTGATATTACTTTAATCAATCCTTTTCTGAAATTTGTTTCTAAAATTTCTTTTTGTTTTTTCATTAAACCAGCATGATGGAAGGCTGTACCATTTAATACACAATTAGATAGACGTTTACATTGTTTTGTTGGTGATTCTAAAACTGATAAAATTTCTTTTGAAATTTTTTCTAATTGTTTTTTGTCTTCTGGTTTCAATGATGAATTTGTTACACCAATTAATCTTTCTGCTAAACTTTCTGCATTCCTTCTACTTGAAACAAAAAATAAACATTGTTTTTTTAATTCTAATGTATTTTTCATAATACTTGCTTCTGCTTCCATATCCTCTGTTGTTTTATATGTATGTTTTGAAAATGTTATTTTATTATCAAAATATACACCTTCATGAAGTTTAGTTGGACGGAAATCACTAACAAATAATTTTGAATCAAGCCAATTAGCTAACTCTTTAGAATTTTTAACTGTAGCTGATAATGAAATAAAATTAGATTCTGGAATTAATTGCTTCATTTTTGTTAAAAGAACTTCTAATGTAGGTCCACGTCTTGAATCATTTATTAAATGTACTTCATCAACAATTATAAGACCAACTTCTTTTAACCAATCAGCTTTATGCCTAGTTAAAGAATCTAATTTTTCTATAGTACAAACAATTATATCAGAATATTTTAACCATGGATCATCTGAATCAAAATCTCCTATGGACATACTAACTCTATATTTCTTCCCAAAAATTTCTTTAAAATAAGAATATTTTTCGTTTGTAAGTGCAATCATTGGTGTGATATATATTATTTTTTTCTTATTTGATAGGTTTTTTATCATTGCTAATGTTGCTAATAGAGTTTTTCCTGCTGCTGTTGGAATAGATATTACTAAATTATCTGATAAAAGATTATTTTTTAATATTTCTGCTTGAGGTTTGTAAAGTTTATGAATATTTTGTTCACGGAATTTTTGAATATATATATCATCAATTCCAAATTTAGATAATTCCTCAATTTTCATAATATTAATATTAAGAATTTATTATATAACATTTGACTTGAATTTTTAGATGGTTTAGTTAACATTAATGAATAATATTTATTAAAAAATGTTTCAAAATTAATTTTTAGATTATTATATAATATTTATTAAATAATTTAAATTTCTATTTCTAATTTTATTTATGAATTGTCTTGGTATAGAATCAACAGCACATACATTTGGAATAGGAATAATTTCTGATAAAGGAAAAATTATTTATGAAGATAGAAAAATGTTTATCCCAAAAAAAGGTTCTGGTTTCATACCATCAGAATTATTTAATCATCATATTAAAGTGGCTCCTAAATTATTAAAAAATATTAACATGGATGAAATAGATTGTATAGCATTTTCACAAGGACCTGGAATTCCAAATGCTTTGAATGTTGGAGCTTCTATAGCAAGATATTTATCAAAAAAATATAAGAAAAAATTAATTGGTATAAATCATTGTGTTGCACATATTGAAATTGGTAAATTACTTACAGATTCTAAAGATCCTTTAATTGTTTACTTGTCTGGTGGTAATACTCAAATAATTGCATATAATGATGGAGGTTATAGAGTTTTTGGAGAATCTTTAGATATACCAGTTGGAAATGTTTTGGATGTTTTTGCAAGAAGATTAGGATTGAAAATGCCAGGAGGACCTAAAATTGAAAAACTTGGTAAAGAAGGAAAATATATTGAACTTCCTTATGTTGTTAAAGGAATGAATTTGAGTTTTACTGGTATACTAACTGCTGCTAGTGAAAAAATTAAATCAAATTCAAAAAAAGATATTTGTTATTCATTACAAGAAACTGTTTTTTCTATGATAACTGAAGTTACAGAACGTGGATTATCTCATACTAAGAAGAAGGAAGTTTTATTGGTTGGTGGTGTAGCAAGTAATAAAAAATTAATTAATATGATGAATATTATGTGTTCTGAATATGGAGTAAAATGTAAAGTTGTTCCAATGAAATATGCTGGTGATAATGGAATTAATATTGCTTGGGCTGGTATCTTATCTAGAAATTCTAAAAATAAAACAAATGCTATTGATCAAAATTGGAGAGTAGATCAAAAAAAATAAAATTTATTTTATAATTATCTTTCCATTAAAATAAATTTTAATATATTATTAAACTTTATTTTTTATCATAAAATATATCTTAATTTTAAAATTATTATCATTTAATATCATCAAAAAATTAGATTCGTATTTAAATTTATAATTAATTTATAATAAATATTTTTAATAAAAATTAAATAAGTTCATTTTCACTAACTATTACAAAATCTCCAATTGATCTTACTGCTGTAAATGGAATTTGTATTTTTCCATTATTATCTTCCTTTAAATTTAATTCAGAAATATGATTAGTTGATTGGTCTAGAATTAAATTTAATAATTCTCCACTTTCAATAATAAAATCAATATTACCAACTATACCAAACTTTCTACCTGTTTCTTCACTGATTATAGATTTTCCAATTATTTCTCCTGCTCTAATTTTTGGTTGCATTTCTTTGAACTCCTAAAATTATTAGGTTTTTAGGGGTTTTAATATTTGCTATGATTATGGAAATGAATAATAAAATAGAATTCTATTAAATATTATGCCTAGATTATTTGTTGGTATTATGATGCCAAATGAAATTAAAAATTCTTTAATTGAATTCCAAAATTCTTTATCCAAACTTCCAATTGAAGGAAAAGTAACAGAATCTAGGAAAATTCATTTAACATTGAGTTTTTTAGGAAATGTTAGTAGTGTTAATATTGAAGAAATTAGTGATAGATTAGAATTAATAAGTAAAAATTATAAAAATTTTTCTTGTAAAATATCAACACCACATGTTTGGCCAAGTTATGATTATATGAAAATTATTGGATTATATGTTAAAAGTAATAATAAAGAATTGGATGATTTAAGAAAGGAGATTAAGAAAGAAGTTGGTGGTGAAAGTTTTACACCACATATTACTGTTTATAGGGTTAGGAAAGTTTATGATAGGAAAATTATATCTGATTTTGTAAGTAGTTATAATATAGGAGAATTTATTGAAATTGAAGGATTTCAATTAATTAAAGTTACTATTGGTGGAAGAGGTCCAAAATATGAGGTTATAAAAACATTCAAATTTGGATGATTTTATTCTATATATAAATTTATTTTTTTAATTATAATTATGGCTACATATGAATCCGTTCGTCAAAAAATTAAAGAATTGTATTGGGGAGAAAATGTAGAATATGATAAAGAATATAATGGTATTTTAATTGATATAGTGATTAAAAATAAAAAAGGAAAAAATGCTTACATAATTATTGGTGGAAGAGAACAGGGAAAAATTAATGAGGAGTCTGTTAAAAAAGAAAAAAAATCTTCTTTAAATAAATTAATGGATTTGAAGTGGTATCATATTAAAAAAGAAGGTGTTAAATCTATATTTGGTAAAAAAATGAATGGATATTTTTTATATGATGATAGAAAAGGTTATGTTGAAATTTCTAAAAAATCTTGGTGTACAGGAATTAAAGTTAATTATAATATTGAAGATTTAAAAAATAATTTGAATGATTATTTTAGGAAAAAATATTAATTACTATTTTTCTTTATAAAATCTTTAATATCTTCTCCATCTTCAACAGTAGATATTTTTTTAGGTTCCATAATTTTTATATTACCTTTTCCGAAATCTACTACTAGGTAAAATGGATATCCTTCTAATTTTGGTTCCATGTATTCGTTGAAATAAAGTTTTTTTCTTATTGTTGACTTTACTTGTAACATAAAACATTTATTATTTTTGAAACAAACTAAATCAGTTTCTCCAAGACTTGCTCCTGAACGTATTGTCCTCCATCCAGCCTTCTCAAAAAGTTTTCTTATTTTATATTCTACTCTATACCCTTTTGCTCTTACATTTACCATAAATATAATTGATGTTAAAGAATAATTATTTTAAGTTTGGCTTGTATTATTCATATATGAAGATTCTTACATTAAGTTGTATTCATAATGATATTGAAAATTTAATGATATTATTTGATCAAATTAAGAAAATTGATTTTGATATTATAGTTTTTCCTGGTGATTTTACTGATTTGAATTTTCCTAAAGGATTTGAAAGAATTGATATTGCTAGAATAATAGTAGCAGAATTTATGGATTTAGATAAGCCAATATTATCTGTTCCAGGAAGTTGGGATAAAGAATTAATAGAATATTTAGATAAGGAAAAAATAAGTGTTCATAATAAAGGTGTTAAAATAGATGATTTTGGATTTTATGGTTATGGTGGTGCTAGAACTCCATTTGGAACTCCATTCGAACCTACAGATTCAGAAATAGTAAATGGTCTAAAAAAAGGATATGAAATGATTAAAGATCAAAAATTTAAAATTCAAGTTACACATATGCCTCCTGCAAGAACTGTTATAGATAGATTATATAATGGCTCTCATGTTGGTTCAGAAGGAATAAGAGATTTTATTCAGGAATTTAAACCAAATGTAGCTATAAGTTCTCATATTCATGAAGCTAAAGGTTTTGATGATATTGGAAATTCAATGTTGATAAATCCTGGTCGTTTTCCTGAAGGAAATGCTGGATTTATTTAAATAAATGATAAAGGTGTTAAAATTAAGATGTTGAATTTGATTGAAGAAGTAAAACCTATTAAATTTTAATTAGTATTTAAATGTATATTTTAAATAATTATTATGATTGAATATATTCGTATGGATTTTTTTGCTGATAATGATAATATAACTGAAATTGTGAAAGATTTGAAAAATGATGATTATAGAGTTTTTGAAGTAATGAATAATAGTAAAGGGGATTATTTTGGATTGAAATCAAATCAAGCTTACAAGAAAATTGATATGGTAAATGGTTCTAATAAAATTATAAAAAAATATCAAGAATTTATTACTTGTTTTGATATAAAAGATTCCTCATATTCTTTATCTGAATTACCAACATTGATAAATGGTGAGAAAAATAGTAGATTTTATAAAGATGACAATAAAATTTTAGAAGAATTATAATTTTTGTATTTTAGGTTTATTAATTTATATTATTTTAAAACAAAAATCTTAAATAATAAAAATATGAATACAAAATTTAGGTTATAAATATGTCAAATGGATTAAAATTTCCCAAGTGTAATAATGTTTTCAAAGATGAATTAGAATGTTTAAGATGTAATCATAAGTGGAAACCAAGAAATGATTCAATACATACTGTATCTTTGAATATAAGATGTAAATTTCCATATTGGAATAAAAAAGAAGAATTATTAAAAAATCTACTTTTAATAAAAAGGTAAAATCTAATTAGTAGAATCGGAATTGAACTCTTGAAAATAAT